>NZ_BPRL01000001.1:0-144718 GCF_045862635.1 Kitasatospora sp. NE20-6 | reverse complement strand
GGGGGGGGCCGGCCCGCTGCGGGCGGGGGGGGCCGGCCGGGCCCGGACACACGGCGGGGCCGCCGGGACAGTGTCCCGGCGGCCCCGCCGCGCGCGTGCTCAGTGCTCCGGGCCGAAGGCGTCCGGGTCCTCGTCGTAGACCTCGCTGACGTCGAACCGGCAGATCAGCAGCTGCGGGTCGGCCGAGTCGAACGGCTCCGGGAGCCACTCCCCCGGGTCGGACGGCTCGGTGGCCGACACCCACAGGGTCGAGTCGCCCTCCTCCAGGCCGAACTCCTCGCAGCGGGCCGCGATCTCGTCGGGCTCGTACTCGCCGAAGACCACCCCGATGGCCGCGTTCACACCGCTCGCCGAGCCGCCGCCCGGGGTGAGGGTCGAATCGAGCCGCTCGGCCTGGGCGCGCAGCCGCTTCGGATCCGCCACCAGGTAGTCGCGGCGGATCAGCACGCTGATCGCCTCGGGCTGGTCGGGGCCCTCGTAGCCGCCGTCGCTCCCGTCGCCGGGCACCTCGAACGGGGTCACCTCGTCGTAGACCTCGTAGAGCAACTGGTCGTAGGTGATCGCAGCAGCCGCCAGCTCCTCGTAGGCGGCGACCACGGCAGGATCACCCTCCTCGGCGGTGCCGGCCACGGCCTCCAGGTGGCGGTCGATGGCGGCCTTGACCGCCTCGGCGGCGGCCCGTACCTCGTTGATGGTGAGCTGCGCGGCATCAGACATGGTGCAGACGCTATCCCCACCCGGTGACGACACGCACAGGGGTTGTCACCTACGCCCGCGATTTCACGACAACTTCCGCCGCGATGTCCGTTCCGCGTGCTTCTGTGCCGGCGTCCGGAGGCCCGGAACCGCCGGTTCCCGCATCGACGGAACCGCGCGGGGGTATCCCCTCCGGAGACCGGGCCTGATCGCACGTCAGGCCGCCGGTGCGGCGCTCCCGGGCGCGGCGGCCGGCGACCGCGAGCCGTCCGGGTCCGGCGTCGGCGGCAGGCCGTAGGCTTGCGTCGAGGCGATTGGCACGAGGCAGGAGGAGAACTTGACCCCACCCAAGCTGGTCCGGCAACCCGAGTACGAGTACCAGTCGCTGCGCCTTCCGCGCGGCACGACCCGCAACGCGGCCAGGCAGCTGCTCACCGAGCACGCCGAGTACGGCCACTGGGAGCTGGACCGCCTGAAGCTCTTCCCCGACGGCAGCCGCACCGTGCGGCTGCGCCGCCGCATCATCCGGCAGACGCGCAGCTGGTGACGGTCCGGGCCCAGGGACGGCACGGCAGAGCCCGGGGCCGTCCCCGGCCGGTACGCCGAGGGGCCCCGGGCGAGGCCGGGCGAGCGCGGTGCGGTGTCAGCGGGCCCCGGCGCGCGAGCGGCGGTAGAGCACGCCGCCGCCGATGAGCAGTGCGGCACCGACCGGACCGATCAGGCCGAGGCCGGAGGCGCCGGTCGACGCCAGGTGGTCCGGTGCCGCGACCGGCCTGGTCACGACCGTCTGCTCGACGTCGTCACCGGAGCGCGGGGTGCCGTTGGACGGCGGCAGGTGCTCGCCCCCGGTGGTCGGCGGAGGCGTGTGCGGCGGCTCGTCGCACTCCTCCTCCGGCGGGGCCGGCGGTGCGGGGTGGCTGTGACTGCCGCACTGGTTGCCGAACGCCGGGTTGCCGAGGCCGACCACGTCGACGGTGTTGCCGCAGGCGTTGACGGGGGCGGTGACCGGCACGCTGACGGTGTTGCCCGAGACGACGCCGGGCGAGCCGTGGCTGCCGCCGCCCGCCGTGGCGCCGCCCGTGGTGCTGCTGTCCACGACGGGGCGGGACTGGCTGCCGCCGGCGTGGGTGCCGTCGGAGTGGCCGCCGGCCGCGCCGCGGCCCGGCCCGTGCCCGGTGGACACGTTGCCGCACTGGTTGCCGTACGCGGGGTTGAGCAGCCCGATCACGTTCACGGTGTTCCCGCAGGCGTTGACGGGGATGTCCACCGGGGCCTGCACCGAGTTGCCCGAGCCGACGCCGGGCGAGTTCGCCGCGACACCCTGGGCCTCACTGCCGGCGGCGTACGCGAAGCCCCCGGTGGAGGCCAGGACACTGCCGGTGGCGACGGCGGTGAGGATTCCCCTCTTGGCGACCTGTCGCAATTGACTCCCCTGATTCATCTGATGGTCGGAATTCATGTCGGGAGCTTGGCCCGTACCGCACCCAACGAGCGACGGCCCGCAAGGTTGAGCCGGATGCAGGACCTTCATCCGATCGGGTGAGCAGTCACCCGAAAGCCGGTGACATGACCGGAACGGGCGTGCGACGCACGCGTGCCCCCGGGCGCAGGTCGCCGCCCGGGGGCACGTGTCAGAGGACCGCGGTCAGCCCCCCGGCGCCGCTCAGACGTTCGCGCAGGAGTTGCCGAACGCCGGGTTGAGCAGGCCGATCACGCTGATGGTGTTGCCGCAGACGTTGACCGGCACGTGCACGGGCACCTGGATCAGGTTGCCGGACAGCACGCCCGGGGAGCCCACCGCGGCACCGTGGGCGGTGGCACCGCCGTGGGCCGCGGCGGCACCGGCGCCCGCGAGCACGAGCCCGCCGGTGGCGGCGGCGACAGCGGCAATCTTCTTGACCTTCATGAGTCCTCCTGGTGGATTCGCAGCCCGTTCCCCCGGGCCGCACAGGGTGAACGACACTGCGGCGAACGGGGTACGCGACGGCTGCGGCATTCACCCGCAGAGGTGACAACAAGAACGCGTGATCGACCATGCAATTCGGGGGAGAACCGTTTCTTCAACCCCCGGAATCGGAATCCCACAATCATTCCCTCGGACAATGCGGCCGGCCCTCGGGGGACCGACCGCCGAGGCCGCCGAGGCCGCCGGGAACCACCGGAGCCGCCGGGCCGTCTGGAACCACCGGACCGGACCACCGGGAACCACCGGACCGCCCCGGAACGCCGACGGCCCGCCCCGGGCACTCCCGGGGCGGGCCGTCCGACGCGACGGGGCTGAGGCGCTGCGGGCGCCCCGCCTCAGCAGGCGTCGAGGAAGCGGTCCAGCACGCGCACGCCGAAGGTGAGCCCGTCCACCGGCACCCGCTCGTCCACGCCGTGGAACATCCCCGCGAAGTCCAGCTCCGGCGGCAGCTTCAGCGGCGCGAAGCCGAAGCAGCGGATGCCGAGGTCCTGGAACGACTTGGCGTCGGTGCCGCCCGACAGGCAGTACGGCACGGCGCGCGCGATCGGGTCCTCGGCGCGCAGCGCGGTCTGCATGGCCTCCACGAGGGCGCCGTCGAAGCCGGTCTCGATGGCCTTGTCCGAGTGCAGGCTCTCGCGCTTCACGCGCGGGCCGAGCACCGAGTCGAGCTCGGCGAGGAACTCCTCCTCGTAGCCCGGCAGGAAGCGGCCGTCCACGTGCGCGGTGGCCTGGCCGGGGATGACGTTGACCTTGTAACCGGCGCCGAGCATGGTCGGCTGGGCGGTGTTGCGCAGGGTGGTGCCGATCATCTTGGCGATGCCGCCGAGCACCCGCAGCGTCTCGTCCATGTTCTCCGGGTCGAGCTCGACGCCGAGCGCGTCCGAGAGCTCGTCGAGGAAGGCCCGGACGGTCTTGGTGATCCGCAGCGGGAACCGGTGCCGGCCGAGGCGGGCCACCGCCTCGCACAGTTCGGTGATGGCGTTGTCGTCGTTCGTCATCGAGCCGTGCCCGGCCCGGCCCTCGACGGTGAGCCGCATCCAGTGCATGCCCTTCTCCGCCGTCTCCACGAGGTACAGCCGCACCTGGTCGTTGACGGTGAAGGAGAAGCCGCCGACCTCGCCGATGCCCTCGGTGACGCCCTCGAACAGCTCGGGGTGCTTGTCGACGAGGTACCGGGCGCCGTAGGTGCCGCCGGCCTCCTCGTCGGCGACGAAGGCCAGCACGAGGTCGCGCGGGGGCTTGCGGCCGGTCCGCAGGCGGTCGCGGACGACCGCGAGGGTCATCGCGTCCATGTCCTTCATGTCGACGGCCCCGCGGCCCCACACGCAGCCGTCCGCGATCTCGCCGGAGAACGGGTCGTGGGTCCAGTCCGCGGCGTTGGCCGGCACCACGTCGGTGTGGCCGTGGATGAGCAGGCCGGGCCGCGAGCGGTCCTCGCCCTCGATCCGGACCACGGTGGAGGCCCTCCCCTTGGCCGACTCGTAGATCTTCGGCTCGACGCCGAACTCGGCGAGCTGCTCGGCGACGTACTCCGCGGCCTTCCGCTCACCGGGCCCCGAGCCGTCGCCGTAGTTGCTGGTGTCGATCCGAATCAGGTCGCGGCAGATGTCGGCGACCTCCGACTCGGCCGTCACCCGCGGGGCTGTCGCCCGCTCCGCCCTGGACTCACTCACGGCCACTCCTCGTCTCCGGCCCGCCCGACGCACCCTCGACGCCGCCCCCGGCCGGACGCCGGGGCACCGCGGGCACCGTCCGCCCATCCTCCCCCAGCATCCGGCCGGGCCCCAAGGCCGTACGGGTCCGGGATCCGGGCCGGACGGCGCCCCGGGAGCGGTTTTGGGACCACAAGCCGATCTTTGCTACAGTTGGGCACGTCAACGCGGCGAGCAGCCGCGGGGACGACACCCGGTCCGGGTGGCGGAATGGCAGACGCGCTAGCTTGAGGTGCTAGTGCCCTTTATCGGGCGTGGGGGTTCAAGTCCCCCCTCGGACACCAGCCTGAAATGCGAGTCATGGGATCCATGACTCGCATTTTTGCGTGCCCGCACGCCGCCCCCAGGGCGACCCGGCGGACACTCCGGGTGACAGCGCGACGCCGGGGCGCCACACCTGCCCGCACCGCCTCGGTAGTATCGACCGAGTTGTCCGGTTTGCCCGGATCCGAACGGTGCCGGTGCACGGACCCGGCCGCCCCGGGATCCGCCGCTCCCGGACGTCGCGCCGGTGTACGGCCGGGCGGTCCGCCGATCCGGCGGCACCGCCGACGCGGGCCCCGAGGACGAGGACGGTATGGCTGTCACGATCACCGACGGTGCGCCCCCCGAGGGCGTCCGCCCCGACGACGCCCCTCCCGCACTGTTCGCCGGGCGGGCCGCACCGGCGGCCCGCACCCTGGTCGACGTGCTGGCCGCGACGACCGCGGCGCACCCGCACGAGCCCGCCCTCGACGACGGCCGCACCGTCCTCACCTACGCCGCCCTGGCCGCCGAGGTCGAGCGGCTGCGCTCCCGGCTGGCCGCCGCGGGCGTGGGCCTCGGCGACCGGGTGGGCGTCCGGGTGCCGTCCGGCACCAACGACCTGTACGTCGCCGTGCTCGCCGTCCTCGCGGTCGGCGCCGCGTACGTCCCGGTGGACGCCGAGGACCCCGACGAGCGTGCCGAGCTCGTCTTCGGCGAGGCCGGGGTCGCGGCGGTGCTGACCGCCGGCCACCGGATCGCCGTGCTGCGCCCGGGCGGCGCCCCGGCCGGGCGGCCCGGGCCGGAGCACGACGCGTGGATCATCTTCACCTCCGGCTCCACCGGCCGCCCCAAGGGCGTCGCGGTGACCCACCGCAACGCGGCGGCGTTCGTCGACGCCGAGGCCGCGATGTTCCTCCAGGACGAGCCGGTCGGCCCCGGCGACCGGGTGATGGCCGGCCTGTCCGTGGCGTTCGACGCCTCCTGCGAGGAGATGTGGCTGGCCTGGCGGTACGGCGCCTGCCTCGTGCCGGTGCCCCGCGCCCAGGTGCGCAGCGGCGCCGACCTCGGCCCCTGGCTCGCCGAGCAGGAGATCACGGTGATCTCGACCGTGCCGACGCTCGCCGCGCTGTGGCCGGCCGAGGCCCTGAACGAGGTGCGGCTGCTGATCTTCGGCGGCGAGGCGTGCCCGCCCGAGCTCGTGGAGCGACTCGTCACCGAGGGCCGCGAGGTGTGGAACACGTACGGCCCGACCGAGGCGACCGTGGTGGCCTGCGGCGCGCTGCTGACGGGCGAGGGCCCGGTGCGGATCGGCCTGCCGCTGGACGGCTGGGAGCTCGCCGTCGTCGACGACGCGGACCGGCCGGTGCCGATGGGCGCGAGCGGCCAGCTGGTGATCGGCGGCGTCGGCCTGGCCCGCTACCTGGACGCGGCGAAGGACGCCGAGAAGTACGCGCCGCTGTCCTCGCTCGGCTGGGAGCGGGCCTACCGGAGCGGCGACCTGGTGCGCGCCGAACCGGCGGGGCTGGTCTTCCTCGGCCGCGGCGACGAGCAGGTCAAGCTCGGCGGCCGCCGGATCGAGCTCGGCGAGGTCGACGCGGCCCTGCAGGCGCTGCCGAAGGTGGCCGGTGCGGCCGCCGCGGTCCGCACGGCGCGCAGCGGCAACCAGCTGCTGGTCGGCTACCTCGTCGTGCAGGAGGGCTTCGACCGGGACGCCGCCGTCGAGCGGCTGCGCGCCGAGCTCCCGGCCGCCCTGGTGCCGATGCTGGCACCGGTCGACGAGCTGCCCACCCGCACCTCCGGCAAGGTCGACCGGGACGCCCTGCCCTGGCCGCTGCCGGGAGCGGTGGACGGCGGGCCGGCCGAGGAGCTGTACGGCACCGAGGCGTGGCTGGCCCAGCAGTGGGCCGAGATCCTCGGCGTGCCGGTGCGCAGCGCCGACGACGACTTCTTCGCGGTCGGCGGCGGCAGTCTCGCCGCCGCGCAGCTGACGACCCTGCTGCGGGCGCGCTACCCGTCGGCGTCCGTGATCGACATCTACCAGCAGCCGACGGTGCGCGCGCTGGCCCGGCTGCTGGAGCGCTCCGTGCGGTCCGACGACGCGGCCCGGACGATCGTCCCGACGCCGCGGCGGGCGGGCCTCGTGCAGCTGGCCGCGCTGCTGCCGCTGTTCACGCTGGTGGGCCTGCGCTGGTGGGTGGCGCTGCTGGCGCTCGGCAACGCGCTGGCGTGGGCGGGCGACTACCCGTGGGCGCCGACGGCGTCGTGGTGGGCGGTCGGCGCGGGTGCGGTGCTGCTGTTCAGCCCGCCCGGGCGGCTGGCCGTCGCGGCGGGCGGTGCGCGGCTGCTGCTGCGCGGCGTCGGGCCGGGCAGCCATCCGCGCGGCGGCAGCGTGCACCTGCGGCTGTGGGCGGCGGAGCGGCTGGCGGAGGCGAGCGGTGCGACCGCGCTGTCCGGGGCGTGGCTGGTCCGGTACGCCCGGGCGCTCGGCGCGCGGGTCGGGCCGGACGTCGACCTGCACGCGCTGCCGCCGGTGACGGGCATGCTGCGGCTCGGCAAGGGCTGCGCGGTCGAGAACGAGGTCGACCTGTCCGGCTACTGGCTGGACGGCGACCGGCTGGAGATCGGCCCGGTGCGGGTCGGCTCGGGCGCGGTGATCGGCACCCGGTCGACGCTCTTCCCCGGTGCGCGGGTCGGCAAGCGGGCCGAGGTGGCACCCGGGTCGGGTGTCACCGGTCAGGTGCCGACCGGCCAGCGCTGGGCCGGGGCACCGGCCGTCAAGCTGGGCAAGGCCGAACGCGGCTGGCCGAAGCAGCGGCCGCCGCGCACCGCCCGCTGGGCGGCGGTGTACGGCCTGACCGGCACCGGCCTGGGGCTGCTGCCCCTGGCGTCGCTGCTGCCCGCGCTGCTGGTCGCGGGCCGGTTCGTGCACCCCGGGGACGGCCTGGCGGCGGCGCTGCGCGGCGCGCTCGTGGCGGTCGTCCCGGCGACGCTGGCGTACGGGCTGACGTACGCGGTGCTGGTGCTGGTGTCGGTGCGGGTGCTGAGCATCGGCCTGCACACCGGCTACCACCCGCTGCACGGCCGAGTGGGCTGGCAGGCGTGGACGGTCAGCCAGCTGATGGACCTGGCCCGGGAGACGCTCTTCCCGCTCTACGCGGGCCTGATCACGCCGGTCTGGCTGCGTGCGCTGGGCATGCGGGTCGGCCGGCGGGCGGAGGTGTCGACGGTGCTGGCGCTGCCGAGCCTGACGACGGTCGGCGACGGCGCGTTCCTCGCCGACGACACCCTCATCGCCCCGTACGAGCTGGGCGGCGGCTGGGTGCGGGTCGGGCGGGCGGAGATCGGCCGGCAGGCGTTCCTCGGCAACTCGGGCATGACGGCGCCGGGCCGTTCGGTGCCCGACCGGGGCCTGGTCGGCGTGCTGTCGGCCGCGCCGAAGAAGGCGAAGCGCGGCAGCTCCTACCTGGGCATGCCGCCGGTGCGGCTGCCGCGCGCGGCGGACACCGCCGACCTCAGCCTGACGTACGACCCGCCGGCCCGGCTGCTGTGGGCGCGCGGGCTCGTCGAGCTGGGCCGTCTGCTGCCGGTGTTCGCGTCCGCCGCGCTGGGCGTCCTCACCGCGGCGGCGCTGTGCGCGCTGGGCTCGCCCCTGCTGTCGGGTGCGGTGCTGCTGGCCGCCGGCCTCGCGGCGTGCGTGGTCGCGGTGGCCGCGAAGTGGCTGCTGGTGGGCCGGTACCGGGCGGTGGAGCATCCGCTGTGGAGCGGCTTCGTGTGGCGCAACGAGCTGGCGGACACCTTCGTCGAGGTGCTGGCGGTGCCGTGGCTGGTCGGCGCGGTGCCCGGCACCCCGCTGCTCAACCTGTGGCTGCGCGCGCAGGGGGCGACGGTCGGCCGGGGCGTGTGGTGCGAGAGCTACTGGCTGCCGGAGGCCGACCTGGTCACGCTCGGCGACGGTGCGACGGTCAACCGCGGCTGCGTGCTGCAGACCCACCTCTTCCACGACCGGATCATGCGACTCGATACTGTGGTCCTCCGCGAGGGCGCCACGCTGGGGCCCGGCGGAATCGTGCTGCCCGGCAGCACGATCGGGGCCCGCTCCACGCTGGGCCCGGCCTCGCTGGTGATGCGCGCGGAGACCGTACCCGCCGACACCCGCTGGCTGGGCAACCCGATCGAGGCCTGGCACCGGCACCCGTCCCCGAGCGCGCGCAGAGAGTGACCTCCCCGGTGAGCCCCAAGCAGGCCGTTGCGACGGACCCGTACTTCCCCGACCACGGGGACGTCCGCTACCGGGTGCACCGGTACGAGCTGAACCTCGACTACCGGCCGGCCCCGAACCGGCTGGCGGGCAGCGCGCGGATCCTCGCGATAGCGGGCGGGGCGCAGCTGCGCGAGTTCGTCCTGGACCTCGCCGACTTCAAGATCGGCCGGGTGCTGGTGGACGGCCGGGCCGCGCACTACACGCACCGGGCCGGACGCCTGCGGGTGCGGCCGGCGCGGCCTCCGGCGGCCGGGGCGGCGTTCACCGTCGAGGTGCACTGGTCGGGCAACCCGAAGCCGGTGCGCAGCCCGTGGGGCGGCCTCGGCTGGGAGGAGCTGGAGGACGGGGCGCTGGTGGCCAGCCAGCCGGTCGGCGCGCCGTCGTGGTTCCCGTGCAACGACCGGCCCGCGGACAAGGCGGGTTACCTGGTGTCGGTGACGACGCCGTCGGCGTACGCGGTGGTGCTGGGCGGGCGGCTGCTGACCCGCACGACGCGGTCGTCCAGCACGACCTGGGTGTACGAGCAGTCGGCCCCCACCGCGAGCTACCTCGTCGGGCTGTCGATCGGCGCGTACCGCGAGGTGCTGCTGGTCGACGGCAAGCCGGGGGCGGTGCCGCAGCGCGCCTGGCTGCCGACCCGGCTGATGCCCGCCTTCGAGCACGACTTCGGACGGCAGCCGGAGATGATGCGGCTGTTCGAGGAGCTGTTCGGCCCGTACCCGTTCGGCGAGTACACGGTGGTCGTCACGGACGAGGAGCTGGACGTGCCGGTGGAGGCGCAGGGCCTCGCCACGTTCGGCACCAACCACCTGGACGGCGCCCGCGGCTCGGAGCGCCTGGTCGCGCACGAGCTGGCCCACCAGTGGTTCGGCAACAGCGTCACCGTCGCGGACTGGCGCCACATCTGGCTGAACGAGGGCTTCGCGAAGTACGCGGAGTGGCTGTGGTCGGAGCGGTCCGGCGGCCCGTCCGCCCAGCGGCGCGCCGCCGCGGCGTACGCGGTGGTGGCCGCGCTGCCGGAGGACCTGCGGCTGGGCGACCCGGGCCGGCGGCTGATGTTCGACGACCGGGTGTACGAGCGCGGCGGGCTGACCGTGCACGCGCTGCGCCTCGCGGTGGGCGACGACGCCTTCTTCCGGCTGGTGCGCGGCTGGACGGCCGTCCGCCGGCACGGCTGCGCCACCACGGCGGACTTCGTCGCGCACGCCGCCCGCTACACGGACCGGCCGCTCGCCGGCCTGTTCACGGCGTGGCTCCACGAGCCCGCGCTCCCGCCGCTGCCGGGGATCTGAACGGCGGCCGGGGGTGCCCCCGGCCGGTCAGGGGTCGACGGCGCCCGGGTCGAGGACGACGGGCTGCCAGCGGTAGGCGGCGTCCTCCTGCCAGCACTGGAGTTCGTCCTCCACCACGGCGGCCAGGCACAGCCGCCAGTCCTCCCCCACCGACAGTGCGACCTTCGTGGCCGGCCGCAGCGTCGGCCGCCACCAGCGGGCCCGCCGGGCGCCGCCGGCCGCGGGCAGCCGCAGGCGGACGCCGTCCGGGCCCGCCAGCGCGATCGTCGGACCGCCGCGGTGCCCGGCCATCGCCACCCCGAGCGCCGACTCGGCCTCGCCGATCTCGCCGCCCCCGCCGGGCGCGGCACCGCCGCCGAGCACGTACAGGCGCACCGCGCCGTCCGGGCCCAGCGCGACGGCCTGCGGCCCGGACGAGGAACGGGCGACCGCCGCGCCCCGGGCCGGCCCGGGCGGCCCGAACCGCTCCGGACGGACGTCCGCCCCGACCCGCCAGGACAGCAGCCGGTCCTGCTGCTCGACGAGGACGGTCCAGAGCCCGGCACGCTCCTCGACGGCGGCGAGCACCCGGTCGGCCGGGCAGTTCGGCAGCTCCTGCCCGGTGAGGGTGAGCCCCGGTGCCCAGCGGAACGAGTGCAGCACACCGGCGCGGGCCGTCCACACCACCAGCTCGCCCGAGCCGTTGACCGCACCGGCGACGCCGCCGACCCCGCGCGCGACCTCCCACCAGCCGGAGCGGTTGCCCACCCACAGGGCCCCGCCGCGGTCCTCGGCGAAGGCCGCGAGCTCCGCCGGACGGCCCGCCCGGCCCGCCACCACCTCGCGGACGGCCTGCGGGCCCTGGCCCGCCGGAAGGTCCTGCACGACCCGGCCCGGCCCGGTGAACGCCACCCCGTCCGCGCCGCCCGACACCACCAGCGGACGGCCCGCGGTGTCGGTGAGCACCGCCAGGCAGGAGGTGCGCGGCAGCTTCCGGTGGGCGCGCAGCAGTTCGCTGCCGCGGGCCGCCCACGGGCCGAGCGGCGCCGGACGGCGGTCCGGGTCGTGGTGGAGCGGCTCGCCCGCCCAGAGCCCCAGCTCCTCCGTGAAGCCGGCGTCGACCAGGTCGCGGCGGGCCTGCTCGGCCGCGGTGCGCTGGTCGAGCCGCCCGTGCTCCGGCAGCAGCAGGCTCCGGGCGAGCGTGCCCACCGCGAAGAGGTCCTTCGCCGTCGTCGGGAAGCCGCCCACCTGCTCGGCCTCGGGCGGCACGTGGCCCGGGGTGAACACGGCGACCGTCAGGGTCTGGTCGAGCGGCGCCAGGAAGGTGAGGTCGATCAGCTTGACCCGGCCCTCCGCGTCGACCAGCACGTTGGCGGGCGAGATGTCCCGGTGCACCCAGCGCTTGCGGTGGAGGTCGTCGACGATCCGGCACAGCCGCACGAGCACGTCGGCGACGGCGGGCAGGCCGCCCCGGTTGGCCCGCGCCCACCGGTGCAGCGGCACGCCCTCGACCCACGGCGAGATCTGGTAGCCCAGCAGGGCGTCGCCGGGCGGACGGCCCGGCCGGTGCGGGGAGGGCCCCAGCAGGAAGCTCGGCACGACCAGGTCGGTCACCCCGAGGCGGTGCGCGTTGTGCGAGACGTCGTCCCAGCGGCCGAGCCAGCGCCGGACCTCGGACGGGTCGCGCTCCAGCATGATCTTCGCGGCGACGAGCTCCTTGACGCCGCTGCGGCCCGTCCGCACCGCACGCCACACCTCGGCCTCGCCGCCCCGGTGGTGGAACTCCAGCAACTCGTACTGTTCGGGGTCGAACTCCGGCCCGAACCGGAGCCCCGGAACCCAGCGTGACTCTGCCACTCCACCCCCGCCCGACGCCGGCCGGCCCCGGCCTCCCCGCCCCCACAATAGTGCTCTTTCCTGCACCGAAGGCCAGGAAGCCCCTATCCTGACAGAACCTGGAAACAGGTTGACGGTACGTCAAAACAACCACTACGAAGATCTGTTGCACGTACCGGTCCACACGCACCGCAGGGGGGACACTGCATGGCGCTGCTCACGCTGCTGCTGATCGCACTGGCGGCACTCGCCGTACTCGGCGGCATCGCGCTCGCCCGCCGCGGACGCGTCCTCGACCGGGCCGCCGCCGACGCGGCACTCGCCAAGGCCGCCGGACGCGCCGCCGCCGGACGCCACGAGCAGGCCCGCCGCCGGTACGCCCGGCTCGTCGAACGGCTCTCCCTCGCACCCCCCGCACTCCGGCCCCAGCGCGGCCTCGCCCTCCTCGGCCAGGCCGGGGCCACCGCCGCCGGCGGCGACCCGACGGCCTCCCTCCCCCTCTACCGCGAAGCCTTCCCGCTGCTCGCCGAACCCGACCGGCAGCTGCCCCCGTGGTGCCTGGCGCAGCTCGCCGAGGAGGCCGTCCAGGCCGGGGGCACCGAACTCGCTCCCGTCCTCGCCCTCCTGCGTCACGCCCGCACGCCCGGCGGCGGCACCGACGGCGCCGCCCGCCTCCTCGACTGGCTCCAGCGCCGCTGCCGGGAGAACACCCCCGCCGAACGCGACACCGCCACCGCGGCCGCCCTCGCCGCCCTGCCCGGCCAGGACTGGCCCGTCCTCGCCCGCGCCGCGCTGCTCCACGACACGGGCCGCGCCGCGGAGGCCGAGGCCGTGCTCCTGACCGCCGCCCCGCACGGCAGCGGCGAGCTCTGGTTCCGCCGCGGCGCCCGGCTCAGCACCGCCGGCCGGCACGACGAGGCGGTCGCCGCGTTCGACGAGGCGCTGCGCCGCGGCCCCGGCGAGCCGTCCCCGTGGTCCCGCGGGCCGGCCCTGCGCGCCGAGTCGCTGCTCTTCCGCGGCCTCGCCCGGCAGCGCCTCGGCCGGCCGGAGGCCGCCGACGCCGACCTGCGCGCCGCCGCCGCCGAGGCCCCCGCCGACGCCCGACCGCCGTACGCCCTCGGCCGGCTCGCCCTGCTCGCCGGCGCGGACGACGACGCCCGCACCCACTTCACCGCGGCCCTCGCCGCCGATCCCGCCTCCGCCCCGGCCCGCCTCGGCCTCGCCCTGCTCCACGAGCGCGCCGGACGGCCCGCGGAGGCCGCCGCCGACTACCGCACCGCCCTGGCCGCGCGGCCCGACTGGCGGCCCGCGCAGGTGCGGCTCGGCGCCACCCTGCTGGCCGCCGGGCGGGCCGGGGAGGCCGAGCCGCTGCTCGCCGCCCAGGCCGGGGCGGACGACCCGTGGAGCCGCAGCGCCGCCTTCCACCTCGGGCTCGCCCGGGCGCGCGCCGACGACCCCGCCGGTGCCCTCGCCCGGTGGGAGCCGCTGCGCGGCCCCGACCTGCTCGACCGGACGGCCGCCCAGCACGACCTGCTGGCCCGCCGCCTCCTCGCGGCCGACCCGGCCGCCGCCCGCGCGCACTGGGCGCAGGCCGCCGCCGACGCCCCGGACGGGCCGGCCCACCACCCGGCGCTGCGCGAGGCCGCCCTGCGGGAGGCCGCCCACCTGCTGCTCACCCGGCGCGACGACCCCGACGCCCGGGCGGCCGCCGCCACCGCGCTCGCCCTCGCCGGTTCGCTGCCCGCACCGGACGGCCCCGGCGCCGCCGCCCGGGAGGGCCGCCTGCGGGCCGCCCTCGCCCTCGCCGGGGGCTCGGCCCAGGACGTCGACACCCTCCTCGGGCCGGCCGACGGGCCGCGCGAGCTCCACCACCGCGCCGCGGCCGCCCTGCTGACGGGCCGCCCGGTGCGGGCCGTCGCCCTGCTGGCGCCGGTCGAGCCCGACCCCGGGGGCGACCCCGGCACGGCCCGGCTGCGGGCCCTGCTCGCCGAACGCGCCGGCAACGCCCCCGCCGCCCTGGACTGGTACCGGCGCTTCCTCGACAACCCGGCGCCCGGCACCGCCCCCGCGGAGGCCGCCCCCTGCGCGGCCGGCGGCACCGCCGGCTGTACGGCGGCGGCCGCCGACACCTGCGGCGGCTGCGGCCGCGAGGGCTGCGCCGACCACCTGCACCGGCCCGAGGGCGCCCGCACGTCCCGCTGCGGGCACTGCGCCGGTCCGGTGCTCGCCGCCGTCCTCGGCTGCGCCCTCCGGGCCGGCCTCCCGGAGGAGGGCGAACGCACCCTCTCCGCGTGGGCGGCCGTCCTCGGCGACGGCCCGGCCGGCACCGGCGTCCGCCGCGACCTCGCGCTGCTGCGCGCGGAGCAGGGCGACCTCGACGCCGCCCTGGACGCGATGCCCGCCGCGGCGGGCCGCGCCCGCAGCGCGGTGCTCGTCCGCCGGGCCGCGGCCGCGCTGCTCGCCGACCGGCCGTCCGACGCCGTCGGCGACCTGCGGGAGGCCGTCCGGCTGACGCCCGACCACGGCCCCGCGACGGCCGCCCTCGGCACCCTCGCCGAGCACGAGGCGCAGCGCCACGCCGCGGAAGGGCGCCACCAGGAGGCCTGGGACGCCTACCGCGCCCTGCTGCTCCGCGACCCGGCGCACCCGCGGCTGCTGCACGCCCTCGGCCTCGTCAGCTACCGCCTCGCCGCCACCGTGCCGGCCCAGCGCACCGCGTCCGCGACCGCGGACGCACCGGTGCCGGACGGGGAGCCGGCGGGCCGCCCCGCGCAGGCGCCCGACCCGGAGCGGGTCTGGGCATGGGCCGTCGCCTGCCTGGTCGCCTCCCTGCATCTGCCGGAGGTCTGGGACGCCACCGCCGGCGTCACCGGCCGGGACGCCGAGCCGCAGCGGATCACCGCCGCCCGCGCCGCCCTCACCGACCGGCTCCGCGGCGACCTCCGGGCCCTCGACCAGGAGCAGGGGCGCAGCGGCGACGACGCCGACGCGTGGACCGTCCGGCTGGGCATGGAGGTCCGCAGCGCCGAGGCGTTCGCCCAGGACGAGCTGCGCGTCGCCCGGCCCGACGGCGGCAGCCGCCGGCTCGTCCTGGGCCCCGCTCTGGACCGGCTCCTGCGCGAGCACGACGACGATGCCGGCACCACCGCCTGGGCGGGCGAGTTCGAGTACGCCGTCCGTCCGTGGCGGAAGCCCGGCCCGTTCGGTGTGCACCCGCTGACGCAGGCGCTCGGGCTGTTCGACGACCTCGGGCCGCAGCGCTACCTCCTGCTCCAGGGGCGCCCCGGCGCGGCGGTCGCCGCGCTGGACGCGATGCCCCCGCAGGATCCCGACGACACCCGCCAGGCCCTGCTGCGCGAGGCCCTCCTCGGTCAGGCCGCCGAGCACCACCGCCAGCAGGAGTGGCGCGCGGCGCTGGCCGGCCTGACCCGGGCACGGACGCTGCCGGGCGGGCCGCTCCCCGCCGAGCTGACGGCGACGGCGGCCGACGCCGGCCTGCGCGCGGCCCGTGCCCTGCTCAAGCAGAGCGACGACGACCAGTCGGGGGCGAAGGAGATCCTGGAGGAGGCCCACGCGCTGGCGCCCGACCACGCCGAGGTGCGCGACAACCTCGGGGCCGCGTACGCGCAGCTGGCGCGGAAGATCAACAACGAGAGCCAGGACTACGCCGCGGCGCTCGTGCTGCTGCGCAAGGCCATGGCCCTGGCCCCGGACGACCCGACGGCACGTCACTTCCTGGAGGCGGCCCTGCGCAACCGGGCCAACGAGGTCACCGCGCTCGACGGCGACCTCGCCGAGGCGGCGGACCTGTGGGCGGAGCTCGCCACGCTCGGCGACGACCCCGAGTACCGGGCGGGCCTCACCTACAGCCTGCAGCTCCGGTCGCTGGCCGCCGCGCTGGCGGACCGCCGCGCGGAGGCCGTCGACCTGATGGCGACCGCCCTGCGGACCGACGCCGACTGGGAGGGCGGCGACGCCGTGGCGGAGGCCCCGCGCCGCGTCTCGGTGGTGCTGGCCAACCACATGATGGCCGAGTACCAGGACCGCCCGTTCCGCGAGCGGGCCGCACTGCTCCGCACGGCGCAGACGTACCACGACTCCGACGAGCTGCGGACGCTCATGGTCAACGTGTGGCGCAGCGAGGCGGCGGACGACTACGAGGCCGACCGGTTCGTGGACGCGGCCTCGCTCCTGGAGCAGGCGCTGACGATGGCGGGCTCCGCGGAGGCGGCCGCGACCGTCCGCCGCGAGCTGGGCGTCGTCTACGGCGCGCACGCCGTCCGGCGGGCGAACGCCCGCCAGTTCAGGGAGGCGCGGTCGCTGGTCGCGAAGGCCGTCACGCACAGCCCGTCCGACCCGGACCTGCGGCTGCTCAAACGGCGGATCGACAGCCTCCGCTGAGCGGGGCCCGCCCGGCCACCGCCGCGCCCCCGCCGCCCCTACCCGTACCCCTGCCCGCAGCCGCGGCGGGGGACCGAAGCCGCCCGCAGGAGAGGAGACCGCCGCCGTGCCGCTGCACGAACCGTCGCCGTACGAGGTGCTGGGACTTCCGCCGACCGCGGGTGTCCGGGAGATCAACCTCGCCGTGGGCCAGGCGATGCGGCTCGGCCGTTTCAGCCGCCAGCAGATCCAGGAGTCCGCGGCGCTGCTGCGCAACCCGGAGCGCCGGCTGGAGGTCGACGTCCAGCAGCTGCTGCCGCCCGACCCGGTGGACGGCACGGCCGACCTGCTCGCACCGGCGCTGGCCGAGCCGCTGCTGGGCGGCGAGCGGCCGCCGCCGGACCCGGCGGACCTGCTGGTGCTGCGGCGCGACGATCTGGAGGCGGACTTCACCGAACCCGCCCCGCCCGTCGCCGCCCCCGAACCCCCCGTCCCGGCCCGTTTCGCCGCCGACCTGTCGGTGCTGCCGCCGATCGAGATCCCGGAGTGACCCGTATGACGACGCAGGAGACCGCCGGGCCGCCGCCGGAGCAGGCGGCACCGCTGGAGGTGCCGCAGCGGGCCCTCGACGTCGACCTCGCGCAGGCGTTCAGCCAGCTGCTGTTCCGCGCGTCGCTGCTGCAGCGGCTGCGGGACGAGGAGGCGCGCGCCGCGAGGTCCGGGCAGCGGGACCTGCTGGGGCTGCTCGTCGACGTCGACGACGCGCTCGCGGCGCTGGGCCTCGACCCGGACCTCGTGCGGCTGGGCCGGAGTTCGGGCATCGAGGCGACCCGCCGCCGGCTGCTGGGCAAGCTCGCCAAGGCCGGGGTCCGGCCGATGCGGCTGGAGGGGCTGCCGGCCGACCCGGTGCTGTCCGAGATCGTCGGCACCGAGGTGAGGGCCGGGCTGGAACCGGAGACGGTCGTGCAGAGCGTGGTGACCGGCTTCTTCTGGAACGACGAGGTGCTGCGCCGCGCCCAGGTCGTGGTCGCCACGCCGCCCGCCGACCCGCGCACCGACCCGTCCGCAGACCAGCCCGCCGACCAGCCTGCCGACCCGCGTACCGAGCCGTCGGCCGGTCCCCCGGTGCCGGACGGGCCGCCCGCACCCGCACGGCCCCCGGCCGGCCCGGCACCGGACGCACCGGCCGTGGACCCCGCGGACCCCGCGGACCCGGAGGCCGCCGTCCCGGCCCGGCCCCGGAAGGGCGGGCCCGCCCGGAGCACCCGACGCAGGCGACGCAAGCGCTAGGAAACAGAGGGGAACGACATGTACCGCACTCTCGGTATCGATCTGGGCACCACCAACTCGGTGGTGGCCCACCTGCGCCGGGGCGAGCCGGAGATCGTCTTCAACCGGCAGAACCAGGAGGGCACGCCGTCCGTGGTCGGCCGCGGCCGCCGCGGGGAGCTGCTGGTCGGCTCGTCCGCCCGCGGCCGCCTGGCCCTGGACGGCGAGAACGTGATCCGCTCGGTCAAGCGCTTCATGGGCCGCAAGTTCCGCGACCCGCAGGTGCAGGCCGCGCTCGACGAGCTGGACTACAAGGTCACCGCGGGCACCGACGGCGACGTCAACGTCTGGTTCGACGGGCGCTCCTACACGCCGATCGAGATCTCCGCGATCATCCTGCACCGTCTCAAGGAGGACGCCGAGCAGCGCCTGGGCGAGCCGTTCCACCGGGCCGTGATCACCGTGCCCGCGTACTTCGGCGAGCGGCAGGTCGCCGCGACGCAGGAGGCGGGCCGGATGGCCGGCCTGCACGTGCTGCGGGTGATCAACGAGCCGACGGCGGCCGCCCTGGCGTACGGCATGACCGCCGACGCGGGCGACGACGGGCGCACCGTGCTCGTCTACGACCTGGGCGGCGGCACCTTCGACATCTCCATCCTGCTGCTGGTGCCGGGCTCGGTCTCGGTGCTGGGCATCGAGGGCGACAACCTGCTGGGCGGCGACGACTTCGACCGCGCCATCACGACGGCGCTGCTGGACGACATCCGTGACGAGTACGGCTCCGACTACCGGCCCGACCGCCGGGACCGTCCGCGGATCGCCTCGGCCGCCGAGGTGGTCAAGATCGAGCTGTCCAACCAGGAGGCGTCGGACGTCGTCCTGGCGGGCCTCGGCGCGGGTGCCCTGGTGCTGGAGACGGTCTTCGAGCGGCCCCGCTTCGAGGAGCTGGTCGAGGCCCGGATCGAGCGGACCATCGAGCTGACGCACAAGGCGATCATGCAGGCCAACCTGACGGTCGGCGACATCGACGAGGTGCTGCTGGTCGGCGGGTCCACGTCGATCCCGCTGGTGGCGCGGCGGCTGGGCGAGGTGTTCGGTCCCAAGCGGATCCGGCGCGGCGTCAACCCGATGCAGTGCGTCGCGCTGGGCGCGGCGGTGCAGTCGGCGCTGGTCTCCGAGGTGGAGTGCCCCGAGTGCCGGACACCGGCGGAGCTCGGGGCGTCCTCGTGCGTGTCGTGTTCGGCGTCCCTGCTGGGCGGTGCCCGGGTCTCGTGCACGGGCTGCCACCTGCCGGTGGACCCCGCCGCGGGGTCCTGCCCCAAGTGCGGGCAGCGGATCGAGGCGTCCGAGGCCGCCGCGGGCGCCTCCGCGCCGGCGCCCGCCGTGGCGCAGACCCGCGACTGCGCGCGCTGCGGCACCCCGGCGGCGGCGGGCGCGACCGCCTGCAGTCTCTGCGGGGAGTCCCTCGCCGCGGCCGGTGCGGCGGAGGCCGCGCCGCGTTCCACGGCGGCCGAGGACATCGGTCTGCGCTGCGCCGGCTGCAGCACGGTGAACCCGCCCGGCACGGAGGTCTGCCCGTCCTGCGGCCAGCTGATGCAGGTGACGAACCCCTTCGACATCACGCCGAAGGACCTGGGCATCGAGCTCAACGACGGCCGGCTGGCCGTGATCATCCCCAAGAACACGGGGTACCCGACGAGTGCCCCGGTCAGCCGGGAGTTCGTGGTCTCCGGCAACGGCCGCCAGCGGCTGGAGGTCGCCGTCTACGAGGGCGAGCACGAGATCGCCCAGCAGAACGAGCTGATCGGCCACCTGACCCTGCGGCTGCCGACCGGGCTCGGCGGCCGGATCCCGGTGGACGTCTCGTTCGGCCTGGACCGCGACCGCACCATCACCCTGTCGGTGCGGATCCAGGGCGGCGGCGAGCGCACGGTGAAGCTGGAGCGGGCGACCCTCGACCCGGAGCTCAAGGTGCAGGTCGAGGAGCAGCAGCGCAGGATCGAGAGCTTCACGGACCGCTGGGGCTCCGAGCTGACGGCGGCGGAGATGCGCGAGACGCAGCAGCTGATGGACGCGCTGGACGACATGGCGGCCGGCCAGACCCGGGGCGAGTCGGTCGACGCGGCGCTGGAGCGGGCGGAGATGCTGCTCAACGCGCAGCGGTGGGTGCGCAGCACGGAGGCGTACCTGGGGCTGTTCATCCTGTACTGCGAGAAGCACCTGGACCGCAGCGACCTGGCGCGGCTGCACGGGGTGGCGGCCGAGCTGCGGCAGCGCCGCGAGGCGGCGGACTGGGAGGGCGCGACGGCGGCGGCCGCCCGGGCGGACGAGCTGTGCGACTCACTGGGCCACACGTTCCAGATGCTGACGATGTGCAACATCTACGTGAACCAGAACATGGTGTCCGCGGCACTGTCGCAGCGGATCATGGCGGAGCTGCGCGGCCTGGAGTCCGCCGTGGAGTCGGCCAACATGGAGGCCGCCAACCGGCACAACTCGGCGCTGCTGGCCCTGTACGCGCAGGCGCAGCGGGAGATGGGCAGCGAGACGGTGCCGGAGCAGGCCGGTCCGGTGCGTCCGGAGGAGGTGGACCCCCGGTGACGGCGGTGCCGCCGATCGAGGTGCCGTGCCCGCAGTGCGCGGTGCCGGCGGATCCGGAGAGCCTGCGCTGCCCCTCCTGTCGGGAGGACCTGGCCGCGCTGGTGCGGCTGCGGTACGCCGGGCGGATCGAGTACAACGAGGCGCTGGCCCGGGTGCTGGCGGGCGACGACGCGTCGGCGCTGGTGCTGCTGCGGCGTGCGGTGGCGGCGGAGCCGGACCTCGGGCCGGCGCTGGAGCTGCTCGCCGTGGTGTCCGGGCGGGTCGGCGCGGTGCGCGCCTGAGCGCACCCGCGCCCCCGTACCGCCGGAGCGGTGCGGGGGCGCGGTGGCGCGTCGCGGCTCAGAACCGGTGGGCGTCTACCTCGGCGAGGTAGCGGTCCCGGGTGGCCGCGTCCAGGAACGACGCCTCGAAGGAGTTCCGGGCGAGGGTCCGCTGGTCGTCCTCGGTGAGGCCGAGCGCGGCGGCGGTGTCGGTGAGGTTCTGGCCGACGTAGCCGCCGAAGTAGGCGGGGTCGTCGGAGTTGACGGTGACGACCAGGCCGGCGTCGAGCATCCGGCGCAGCGGGTGGTCGGCCAGGGTGTCGACGCAGCGCAGCCGGACGTTGGAGAACGGGCACACGGTGAGCGGGATGCGCTCGCGCACCAGCCGCTCGACGAGCTCCGGGTCCTCCAGGGAGCGGATGCCGTGGTCGATCCGTTCGACGCGCAGCACGTCGAGGGCCTCCCGGACGTACGCGGCGGGGCCCTCCTCTCCGGCGTGGGCGACGGCCCGCAGGCCGAGTTCGCGGGCGCGCTCGTAGACGGCGGCGAACTTGGCGGGCGGGTGGCCGACCTCGGCGGAGTCCAGGCCGACGGCGGTGATGCTGTCGAGGTGCGGCTCGGCCTCCTTCAGCGTGGCGAGGGCGTCCTCGGCGGGGAGGTCGCGCAGGAAGCTGAGGATGAGCCGGGTGGTGATGCCGTGCCGTTCCCCGCTGCGGCGCAGGGCCGTGTCGAGTCCGGTGATCACGGTGTCGAGCGGGACGCCGCGGCCGGTGTGGGCCTGCGGGTCGAAGAAGATCTCCGCGTGCCGGACGCCCTGCTCGCGGGCCCGGACGAGGTAGGCCTCGGCGAGGTCGGTGAAGTCCTGCTCGGTGCGGAGGACGTCCGTCAGCCGGTAGTACAGGTCGAGGAAGGACTGGAGGTCGTCGAAGCGGTAGGCGGCCCGGAGCTCCTCGACGCTCGCGAAGGGCAGGGCGACGCCGTTGCGCTCGGCCAGCCGGAAGGCCAGCTCCGGCTCCAGGGTGCCTTCGATGTGAAGGTGCAGCTCGGCTTTCGGTAGTGACATCAGGCGATTGTACGCAATTGCCCCACCTTATCCCAGCCAGCCCCTGCTGCGGGCCGCCGCTCGCCCGCACCGGCCGGCCGGCCCGGCGCACCCGGCGGGCGGCCCGCTCCCGCGGGGGTCCGCCCGCACGGCCTGACGCCCCGTCCGCTGACGGCCTGTCGCCCGGCCGCGCCGCCGGCGTCCCCCGGTCGGCCCTCCGCCGCTGCGGCGCCACCGCCCTCGGGTGACGCTGAGGTGATCCACGCGCCCGCGCGCCGACGACGGAGGAACCCATGACCGAGTCCGCCCGCCCGGCCGAGCGCGTGGCACCAGGCCGGCTCACCGCCCCGCGCGGGATATGACGGCCCGCCACGGACGACCCTCCCCGGCACCGCACCCGCCGGTCCGGGAGCCCGTCCCGCCGCTGCCCCGCCGTACCGGGCCGCACCCGGCCCGTCCCGACCCCGGCCCTCCCCGACCCCGCACCCCGAAAGCAGGCTCCTGTTCCATGCCCATGCGACGGACCCACTACCTCGCGGGCGGCCTCGCCGCCCTGGTCGCCCTCGCGGCCGCACCGCCCGCCCACGCCGCCACCGTCCACCTCGTCGCCCCCGGCGGGTCCATCCAGGCCGCCGTGGACGCGGCCGCCCCCGGCGACACCGTCCAGCTGATGGCCGGCACGTACCGCGAGAGCGTGCTGATCTCGCGCTCCGACATCCGGCTGCGCGGTGTCGGCCCGTCGACCGTCCTCACCCCCGACCCGGCGCAGACGGGCAACGCGTGCGCCACCGCCGGCCACGGCATCTGCGTGCACGGCACCGACACCCAGCCCCTCACCGGCGTCCAGGTGTCCTCGCTGAACGTCACCGGCTTCACGAAGAACGGCCTCGACGCGGCGAACACCGACGGCCTCCGCATCACCGGCGTGGGCGCCCACCGCAACGGCCAGCAGGGCATCAGCCAGGAGAAGTCCGTCCGCGCCCGCCTCACCGGCAACAGCGCGACCGACAACGTCCAGGCCGGCATCTTCCTGGCCAACTCGGTCGCCAACGAGGGCGGCGCGATCGACACCCAGGGCACCGTCATCCGCGCCAACCACCTGTCCGGCAACCGGATCGGCGTGATCGTCCGCCGCGCCCGGACGCTCACCGTCGACGCCAACGACATCACCGGCAACTGCGGCGGCGTCTTCGTCGTCGGCGACGAGGGCGTGCCCAAGGCGGGCGCGCTGACGGTGAGCCGCAACCGGGTGGTGGAGAACAACAAGTACTGCCCGCCCAACCCGCGCCTCGCCTTCATCCAGGGCACGGGCATCCTCTTCACCGGCGCCGAGGACTCCCTCGTGACGGACAACCAGGTGCAGGACAACAAGGGCGCCTCGCCGATGTCCGGCGGCATCGTCCTCTTCAGCAGCGTGGTCGGCACCCCCAACAACCGGATCACCGTGACCCGCAACGTCCTGTCGTCGAACGGCCCCGCCGACCTCGCCGACCGCGACACGGGCACCGGCAACACCTTCACCGGCAACTACTGCACGGTCTCCGAGCCGGCCGGTCACTGCTGACCCCGCCCGCCCGCACCACGGCACCACCCCGCACACCCCCCTCCCCACCGGGCACCCTGCCCCCGTCCACGAAAGGCGGCCCGATGTCCGCCACGGCCACCGTTCCTCCCGCCACCGGCGCCCCCGCCACCTCCCCGCCCTCCGCGATGCGGATGCGGGAGCTCGTCTTCGGCGCCGCGTGCGCCGCGGCCATCCGGGCCGCGGCGTCGATCGGCGTCGCCGACGCCCTCGGCGAGTCCCCCGCGTCCGTCCGCGACCTGGCCTCCGCCGTGGGGGTCGAGCCCAAGCCGCTCCGCCGCCTGCTGCGGGCCCTCACCAGCTACGGCATCTTCACCGAGGCGGACGACGACCGCTTCGCCCACACCGACATGTCCCGGATGCTGCGCGAGGACGCCCCCAACAGCCTCCGCCACATCGCCCTCTGGTGCACCGAGCCGTGGACGTGGCAGGTGTGGCCCCGCCTCGACGAGGCGGTGCGCACCGGCCGCAACATCTTCCCGGAGCTGTACGGCAAGGAGTTCTTCGAGTACCTGCACGACGACGCGGGCGAGTCCGCGAAGGTCTTCGACAAGGCGATGAGCAGCTCCAGCCGCCAGTCGGCCGCCGACCTGGTGGCCTTCCTGGACCTCACCGGCGTCTCCAGCGTGGTCGACATCGGCGGCGGGCAGGGCCTGGCCCTGGCCGGGCTCCTGGAGAAGCACCCCGGCCTGCACGGCACCCTGCTGGACCTGCCGCAGGTCGTCGCGGACGCCGACCCGCGACTGCGTCCCGGCGGTTCGCTCGCCGGCCGGGCCCGCCTGGTGCCGGGCGACTGCCGGGTGTCCATCCCGGTGGAGGCCGACCTCTACCTGATCAAGAACATCCTGGAGTGGGACGACGAGTCCACCCGGCGCACCCTGGCCAACATCGTCGCCTCGGCCCGGCCCGGCGCCCGCGTCGTGGTGGTCGAGAACCTCGTCGACGACAGCCCCTCGATGCGTTTCACCACCGCGATGGACCTGCTGCTGCTGCTGAACGTCGGCGGCGCCAAGCACTCCCGGGAGAGCATGCTCGGGCTGATGAGCGAGGCGGGCCTGCACGTCGACGAGGTCCGCCCGGTCAACCCCTACCTGCACGCCTTCGAGAGCACCGTCGAGGGCTGACGCCCCGTCCGTACCGCCCGTGGCCCGCCGGCAGCCCGCCGGCGGGCCACCGGCGTTCCCACCCGGCCCCGCTCCCCCGCGCCCCCGTACGCCCGGGCCCGCCGCACGCACCGCCCCGCACGCACCGCCCTGCGCCTCCACCGCCCCGCGCACCTGCCGCCGGGCACACGCCAGGGCGCCGGCCCGGTGGATCCCGGCCGGCGCCCTGGGCGGTCCTGCGGCATCAGCCGACGGGCCGCTCCCAGCGGTAGAACTCGCGTGCCATGGCGTCGGCCGGCTCCCGCCAGGTCTCCGGGTCGTACGCCTGGACGTGCGCCGTGAGCCGCTGGCTCACCTGGCGGAACTCCGGGTGGCGCACGTGCTCGGCAACGGACGGGCCGGGCGGCCGGTCGGCCTCGATCAGGTGCATGTAGAGGTCGCCGAACTGGAAGAGGCTGCGTCCGGTCACGCCGATCAGGCCCGGCAGCTCACCGCAGTCGGAGTCGGCGAAGATGCCCGCGATGTCCCGGTCCGCGCCGGGCCGCATCCGGGCGACGATGAGCGAGCGGTACACGGCGCTCACCTCTGCCCCGCCCGCTTCTCGACCTTCTCCCGGATCAGTTCCATCTGGATCCGCGAGTTGCGGTTGATGTGGTTGGTCATGCCGTCGTCGTCGACCGGCGCGGTGGGCTTCATGGCGAAGTCCTGGACCCAGCGCATCAGCGTGCCCTGGGGCTGCTCGGCGTACTCCCAGCGGATGTCCATGAACTCGAACGGTCCGGGCTCGACGCGCCGGGCCCTGACCGTCAGCCCGTGCCGGTCGGTCTCCCGCTCGGAGACCCAGCTCCAGACGGTGCCGTTCTCGTCGGGGTGCATGGTGAGCCGGAAGGTGGTCTTCGGACCCTCCCGGTCGATCACCTCGACGGAGGCGTACTCGCTGAAGAGGCCGGGCCAGTTCTCCAGGTCGTTGGTGATGTCCCAGACGAGGTCGACGGGGGCGTTGATGAGGATCTCGTTGTCCGTGTGGCCGGGCATGGTGTCAGGCTCCCGTCGTCGCGGACGCGTTGACGGCGTCGAGGAAGTCCTGCGGGGTCTTGGACATCTCGGCGCCGGGGCTCACCGGCGAGGCGTGCCGGTTCTCCAGCTCGCCGACGATGCCGAGCAGCGCGAGCGAGTCGACGCCGAACTCCTCGAAGGTCGCGCCGGGGCGCTCCAGGTCGAGCGGGTCGACGGTGATGCCGGCGCGGGCCTTGATCAGCGCCGCCAGTTCGCCGTAGGTGAGGGCGTGGGTCATGGGGGTTCTCCTAGGTTCGGGAGGGGTGGCCGGTCAGGACCGCGCACCGGCGCCGGCGCGCAGCACCAGGGCGGCGTTGGATCCCATCAGCCCGCGGCTGAGCACCAGGGCGGTGCGCAGCTCCGCGGTGCGGCCGTAGCCGCAGACCAGGTCGAGGTCGTGCACGACGTCGGTGACGTTCGGCGTGGGAGGGACGAATCCCTGCTCCATCGCCAGCACGGCCGCGGCGGTGTCCAGCAGCGGTGCGCCGCAGTAGGCGCGTCCGATGCCGGTCTTAGGCGCCGTCACCGGCACCCGGCCGGCGTGGGCGCCGAGCGCGTCGGCGATGGCCAGCGCCTCGGCGCGGTCGGCCTCCGGCACGCCGAGGGCGTCGGCGAAGACGACGTCGATCTCGTCGGGCGCGCAGCGCGCCTGTTCGAGGGCGGAGCGGATGGCACGGGCGAGGCCCTCGCGGGACTCCGCCCAACGGGACGCGCCGGTGAAGGTGGCGGCGTGTCCGGCGAGTTCGGCCCGGATCCGGGCGCCTCGCCGGCGGGCCACCGTCTCGTCCTCCAGGACGAACATCGCGCCGCCCTCGGCGGGGACGAAACCGCTCGCCCGTGCGGTGAACGGCAGGTAGGCCTGCGCCGGGTCCTCGACGAGGCTGAGCTCGGGGTAGCCGAGCTGGCAGACCATCGAGTAGGGGGCGAGCGGCGCCTCCGCACCGCCGACGACGATCGCGTCGGCGCCGCGCGCTATGCTCCGGGCCGCGTGCGCCAGGGCGTCGAGGCCGCCGGCCTCGTCGCTGGCCACGACCGCGCAGGGCCCCTTGAATCCGCCGCGGATGGAGATCTGTCCGGTGCTGGCGGCGTAGAACCACGCGATCGACTGGTACGGGCCGACGAACCGGGGGCCCTGGCCCCACAGGTTCTGCAGCTCGCGCTGGCCGAACTCGCCGCCGCCCGAACCGGCCGCGGTCACCACGCCGGTGGCGAACGGCGCGTTCTCGTCCGGGTGCAGGCGCGCGTCCTCCAGGGCGAGGTCGGCGGCGGCCATCGCGTAGTGGGTGAAGCGGTCGGTCTGGACGAGGAAGCGGCCCTCGACGGCGGCGTCGGCGTCGAATCCGGTCACCTCGCCGGCGACCCGCAGCGGCAGCTGCTCGCAGCCCTCGCGGGTGACCGGGCCGAGGACGGCGGCGCCTTCCCGGGTGGCCTTCCAGAAGTCGTCGGCGCCGACGCCGTTGGGTGCGATCACCCCAATGCCGGTCACCACCGTCCGCCGGTTGCCTCGGGCACTGGTCATGTCCGTGCCCCCTCTCTGCTGAGGACGACCGCGGACTGGAAGCCGCCGAAGCCGCTCCCGACGGAGAGCACGTGCCGCAGGGGCAGCTCGCGCGCGGTCCTGGGCACGTAGTCCAGGTCGCACTCCGGGTCCGGGGTCTCGTAGTTGGCGGTCGGCGGCACCACCCCGTTCGCCAGCGCCAGCGCGCAGGCGACGAGCTCGATGGCGCCGATGGCACCGAGCGAGTGGCCGACCATCGACTTGATGGAGCTCATCGGCGTCCGGTAGGCGTGGGCGCCGAGCGAACGCTTGACGGCGGCGGTCTCGTGCCGGTCGTTCTGCTTGGTCCCGGAGCCGTGCGCGTTGACGTAGTCGAGGTCGGAGGCGTTGACCCCGGCGTGCTCCAGGGCGCTGTCGATCGCCGCCGACATCTCCAGGCCCTCCTGGGTGAGGCCGGTCATGTGGTACGCGTTGCCGAAGGTGGCGAACCCGCCGATCTCGCAGTGGATCCGGGCGCCGCGCCGCCGCGCGTGCTCGTACTCCTCCAGCAGCAGGACGGCGCCGCCCTCGCCGAGCACGAAGCCGTCCCGGGTGGCGTCGAACGGCCGGGAGGCGTGCTCCGGGTCGTCGTTGCGCTCGGAGGTCGCCTTGATCGCGTCGAAGCAGGCGACGGTGATCGGGGAGATCGGCGAGTCCGAGGCGCCCGCGATGCAGACGTCCACCCGCCCGTCCTCGACGGCCTGCAGGGCGTAGCCGACCGCGTCGAGGCCGGAGGTGCAGCCGGTGGAGACCGTCTGCACCGGCCCGTACGCGCCGGCCTGCTCGGCGACCGCGGAGGCGAGCGTGGCGGGGGTGAACGCGCGGTGCAGGTGCGGTTCGGCGGCCCGGTGGTCGACGTCCCAGCGTCCGCCGCGGGCGCTGACGCCGACGTAGTCGTGCTCCAGCCGGGTGGTGCCGCCGACCGCGGTACCGAGCGAGACGCCGACCCGCCACGGGTCCTCGGCGGCCATGTCGATCCCGGCGTCGCGGCACGCCTCGGCGGCCGCGGCCAGCGCGAACTGCACGTACCGGTCGGAGCGGGCGATCTCCGAGGCGTCGAGACCCGCCGCGTACGGGTCGAAGTCGCACTCGCCGGCGATGCGGGAGCGAAAGCCCGACGGGTCGAAGAAGGTGATGCCGCGGGTCGCGGTACGCCCTGCGGTGAGGAGGTCCCAGAACGCGGGGACGCCCACTCCGCCGGGCGCGACGACGCCGAGCCCGGTGACCACCACCCGCCGGTTCACGAGACTGCCTCGGCGGGTTCCGGCGGGGCCGGCCAGGGGGTGTCCTCGGTGTCGACGTGGCCGATCTCGGGCCGCGGGGCGAGCGGGCCGAGGTGGAAGACCATCCGCGCCTCGGTGCTGCCGACGTTGCGGAACCGGTGGCGGACGTCGAGCGGGATCATCAGGCCCTGCTCGGGGGCGAGCCGCAGCGGCACCCCGTCGAGGTCGACCTCCAGCTCGCCGCAGACCACGAAGACGAACTCCTCGGAGTACGGGTGGTAGTGCTCCGCGATGCGGTCACCCGGCTGCACGATCGCCAGCCCCATGAAACCGCTGGTGGCACCCACCGTCGCCGGACTGAGGAGGGTGCGCAGATCGCCGCCGCGGCGGGTGTTCGGCGGTGCCTCGTCGACGCGCACGATGCGTGGGAAATCCGTGGTCATGGTTGATGCCTCCAAGGGCGGTTCGGGGAAGGGCCGTCGGGTTCGACGCCCTCGGGCCGGATGCTCAGGCGTCGGCGGCCGCGCGGTCGGTGACCAGCTTCATCGTGTGGTCGGCGAGGAAGCGGGCGACGCCGGTCGCGGTCCGCAGGTCGTGGTGCTCGTCGAGGTCCAGCAGCTTGCCGAGGGCCTCGGCGGCGGGGTGCCCGGCGGCGCCGACGGCGAGCGCCGGGTCGGCCTCGGCGCGGCCGGCCAGGTCGATCAGGCGGACGACCACGTCGCCGCGGTGGAAGATCGTGCTGGAGACCAGCGGGGTGCCCTCCTCGACGGCCTGGCGGTCCTGGCGGGCCAGCAGGCCGACGACCGGGTCGCCCTGTCCGGGCCGGACGGGGTAGTGCACCGCGTACCGGGACACCGGCGCGGCCGGCGCGTCGGCGGAGGCGACACGGTGCACGGCGGGCAGCGCCGCCCGCATGAAGAAGCCGCGGGCCGACTCCGGGTCGTCCAGGTCGCGGGCCTCCTCCAGGTACGGGTTGATCGCCTGCTCGACGGCGCGCACCTCGGGCTGCATGGCGACGTGCCGCAGGGCCGCGCCGAGGTCGCCGGAGACCTCGACGGCCCGCACCACGCGGTTGCCGTGCAGGAAGAGCGAGGTGCGGCAGAGCCGCGTGTGGTCGTCGACCCGGGCCCGCGGCGAGGCGTAGCCGGCGAGGATCCGCTCGACCTCGGGCTCGCTGCCGGGCTTGACGGTGAAGGTCAGCGCGTGCCGGACGATGCCGTCGACGACCGGCTCGGGCCCGTCGTAGACGTAGTCGCCGGCGGTCTCCCGCATGATGCTGAAGCGCAGCGAGCGGGTGTCGCGGACGCAGCCGTGCAGCGGCTTCACCATCTCCCGGTGCTCCTCGCTGTCCACCCAGGACAGGAAGGGCTGGGCGCTCTCCCACTCGCTGGTGATGAGCCAGCGGGACGGGTCCTCGATCGACTGGCAGAGCTGGTCGCTGACGTGACCGGGCACCGCGGCGACCTGGTGGCGCAGCTGCTCGTAGGCGCGCAGGAAGCGCTCCTGCTCGCCGGCCATGACGTCGCACATCAGCACGACGCGCAGCCGGGGCGCGGTGATCGCGGCGTGGTGGGAGTCGGTTACGGCTTCGGTGAGGGTGGTCGTCATCATCACTCGTTCTTCTCGAGACGGAGGCGGGCAGGACCGGCGCACCGCAGGCCTGCAGCAGGGCTGGAAAGGGCGGGGCGTCCGGCGGCGCCGTGGCAGGCGGCCCGGGTGGCGGAGGTTCGCGGACGACCCGCTGCTGGTGGCGGCGGGTCCTGACCGGGGCCGGTCACGCGATCTGAGGTCGATCGTGGCCGTCCGTGACGGATCGTGCGAGAGCAGGAACCCATCCGGGCGAAATGACAGGTCCATGGGCGCAGTCGGCAGGGCGGACACGGAGGACTCCCGCGACGCTGGGGGCGGGCCCTTCTCATGACTGGAGTGACCGATGAAACCAACCGCCGACGGCCGGCTGCCCGTCCTGATCGTGGGCGGCTCCCTGGTGGGGCTGTCCACTTCCCTCTTCCTGGGCCGGCTGGGGGTGCCCCACCTGCTGGTGGAGAAGCACGCCGGTACCTCGCACCACCCGCGTGGACGCGGCAACAACGTCCGGACGATGGAACTCTTCCGGGTGGCGGGCGTGGAGTCCGCGATCCGGCAGGCCGCCTCCGTCCTGGCGGAGAACCACGGCATCCTGCAGGCCGACACGCTGACCGGGGCCGAGCAGGAGTGGCTCTTCCGGGAGATCGACCCGGGCGGCGCCCTCAAGCGGTTCAGCCCGTCCGGCTGGTGCCTGTGCAGCCAGAACGACCTGGAGCCGGTGCTGCTGGAGCACGCCCGCCGGCTGTCCGGGGACATCCGGTTCGGCACCGAGCTGGTGTCGTTCGAGCAGGACGCCGACGGGGTGACGGCGCTGCTCCGCAGCAGGGAGACCGGTGCGGAGGAGACCCTCCGGGCGTCGTACCTGGTGGCGGCGGACGGGCCGCGCAGCCCCGTCCGGGAGCGGCTCGGCATCGGGCAGACCGGGCCGGGCGACCTGTTCCACAACGTGAGCATCACCTTCCGGGCGAAGCGGCTGGCCGACGTGGTCGGCGACCGGCGCTTCATCGCCTGCTACCTGACCGATCCGGCGGGCGCCGGGGCGCTGCTGCCGGTGGACAACCAGGAGCAGTGGGTGTTCCACGCGCCGTGGCACCCGGAGAACGGCGAGGCGCTGGAGGAGTTCACGGACGAGCGGTGCATCGCGCACATCCGGGCCGCGGCCGGGGTGCCCGACCTGGAGGTGGAGATCACCGGCCGGGCACCGTGGCACGCCGCGCAGCGGGTGGCCGAGCGGTACTCCGCCGGGCGGGTGTTCCTGGCGGGCGACTCGGCGCACGAGATGTCCCCGACCGGGGCGTTCGGCTCCAACACGGGCATCCAGGACGCGCACAACCTGGCGTGGAAGCTGGCCGCCGTGCTCGGCGGCTGGGCCGGGACCGGTCTGCTGGAGTCGTACGGGCGCGAGCGGCGGCCGGTCGCCGAGGCGACGAGCGCGCGGGCGACGGCGCGGTCCGCGGAGCACCGGCACCCGGGCTACGAGGTGACGCCGGGCACCGGGCGGCAGAGCAACGTCCTTGCCGTGGCGCTCGGTTACCGCTACCCGCTGGGTGCGGTGGTGGGTGCCGACGCGGACGGCCCGGCGGTGCCGGACACGTTCGCCGCGGACGGCTCCCCCGGCGGACGCGCCCCGCACGTGCGGCTCCGGCGGGCCGGGGTGGCGCTGTCCTCGCTCGACCTCTTCGAGACCGTGCCGGTGCTGCTGGCCGGGTCGGACGGGCGGGCCTGGCGGGAGGCCGGCGAGCGGGTCGGCAAGCGCCTCGGCGTGCCGCTCACCGTCCACCGGGTCGGCCCCGGGCTGGAGTTGGAGCAGGGGCCGGAGCCGGGCCCGGACTTCGCCGAGGCGTACGGCATCGGCGCGGAGGGCGCGGTGCTGGTGCGGCCGGACGGGTTCGTCGCCTGGCGGTCGGCGGAGTCCGTCGGCGAGCCGGAGGCCGTGCTGGAGGCCGTGCTGCGGTCGGTGCTCTGCCTGGACTGACCGGCGGAACCGAGCGGCGGCGTGCCCGGGCGGGGGAAGCCCGGTCACGCCGCCGCCGTGCGGGCGCGGCGGCCACGGCCGCGACTACGGCTACCTACGGCCCGGGGGCCTGCGGCGCGGCCTGCGTCCGGTGCTCGCCGGCGGCCGCACGGGTACCCAGGCGGGAGGGCCACCACATGTGGCGGTCGAGGTCGATGGTGAGCGCGGTGACCAGCACCGACCGCACGACCAGGGTGTCCAGGAGGACGCCGAGGGCGACCGCGAAGCCGATCTCGGCGAAGCCCACGACCGGCAGGGTGCCGAGCACGGCGAAGGTGGAGGCGAGGATCAGGCCCGCGGAGGTGATGACGCCGCCGGTCGCGGCGAGTCCGGCGACCGCGCCCTCCCGGGTGCCGCGGTGCACGGACTCCTCCCGGACGCGCGTCATCAGGAAGATGTTGTAGTCGATGCCGAGCGCGACCAGGAAGACGAACACGAACAGCGGGAAGGCCTGGTCCTGCCCCTCGAAGTGGAAGACGTGCGCGAAGACGAAGGCGCTGACGCCGAGGGCCGCCGTGAACGAGAGCACCACCGTGCCGATCAGCACGAGCGGCGCGACCACCGCCCGCAGCAGGGCGGCGAGGATCAGCATCACCACGACGAGCACCAGCGGGATGATCACCTTGTTGTCGTGGGCCGCGGCCCGCCCGGCGTCGAGCTGGACGGCGGTGTTGCCGCCCACCTGGGCGTCGGCGCCCGGGATCGCGTGCACGGCGTCGCGGACCCGGTCGACGGTGGCCTTCGCGGCGTCGCTGTCCGGCGGATCGGCCAGGGTCGCCTGGAAGATCGCCTCGCCGTTCTTGACGATGACGTCCGTCGCACCCGCGACCCCCTGGGTGGCGGCCGTCGTCACCCGGACGCGCTCGGCGCCGCCGGCGTCCGACACGACCGTCAGCGGCGACCCGGTGCCGCCCGGGAAGTGCGCGGCCAGCACCTGCTGACCGGTGACGGAGTCGGGCTTGCCGGTGAACGTCCCGGCCGCGGTGAGGCCGGTGGCGTCGAGCGAGATCAGGCCGAGGCTGCAGACGGCGAGCGCCAGGGCGGTGCCGGTCCACACCTTGCGCGGCCGCCGGCCGATCCAGCCGCCGACGTGCGCCCAGCGACCGCTGCGGGTCGGCTCCGGCGTGCCGTACGCGGGCCGGACCGGCCAGAAGATCCAGCGGCCCGCGATCACCAGGATCGCCGGCAGCAGCGTGAGCATGGCCGCCAGCGCCACCAGGACGCCGATCGCACAGACCGGGCCCAGGCCGCGGGTGGAGTTCATCTCGGCGACCAGCAGGCACAGCATCGAGGCGACCACCGTGGCCGAGCTGGCCAGGATCGCCGGACCGGCCCGGTGCAGGGCGAACGCCATCGCCTCGTGGCGGTCGCGGTGGTTGCGCAGCTCCTCCCGGTAACGCGCGGTGATCAGCAGGGCGTAGTCCGTGCCCGCCCCCAGGACCAGCACGATCAGGATGCCCGCGCTCTGGGCGTTGACGGTCAGCCCGGCGTACTTGGCGAGCAGGTAGATGACCGCCTCGGCGACCATCAGCGCGGCACCCGCCGAGAACAGCGGCAGCAGCCACAGCACCGGGCTGCGGTAGGTGAGCAGCAGCAGCACGATGACCACCGTGACGGTCGCGAACAGCAGGGTGCCGTCGATGCCCGCGAACGCCTCCGCCTGGTCGGCGCCGATGCCGGCCGGACCGGTGACGTACGTGGCCATGCCGAGGCTGCCGTCCGACGCCGTGGCGCGCAGCGAGTCGACGGCGGGCTGGAGGTCCTCCCAGCCGCCCGTGCCGATGTCGACCGGCACGACGGTCTGCATGGCCTTGCCGTCGGCGGACACCTGCGGGCCGACGACCACGCCGGCGACGTGCGGGGCGTCCGCGAACGCGGCGGCGTCCCGCACCGCCACGGCCTTGTCGGCCGCGGTGATGCCGCCGTCGCGCTCGTACACGACGACGGCCTGGGCGGTGTCGACGGGGAAGAAGCCGCGCTGCGCCTCCAGCACCTGGGTCGACTCGGCGTTGCCGGGCAGCCAGCTGGACGCCTCGTTGTCCTCGACGTCGGCGAGCTTGCCCGCCAGCGGCACGGCGACCACGAGGAGCACCAGCCAGAAGGCCAGCACGAACCACTTGGCACGTCTGCCGCAGGGCAGTGCGGCGATCTTCGCGGACGGGCTCATCGGGCACCCCCTTGCGGGCCCTCGGCTGCTCCGGCGGCGGCCCGCGCCCCGGCTCCCGGCGGAGGCACGGCCTCTCCCAGCATGCCACCGGCGCGCGGACGGTGACGGGTCGAGCGGGCTCCCGGCGGCCCGCCCGCCGAGACCCGGCGAGGTCTATCGTGTGGCTCATGAGCTCACACTTCGACGTCGTGGTCCTGGGTGCGGGCCCGGGCGGGTACACCGCCGCGGTCCGCTCCGCACAGCTCGGGCTTCGCACGGCGGTCATCGAGACCAAGTACTGGGGCGGCGTCTGCCTGAACGTCGGGTGCATCCCGTCGAAGGCCCTGCTGCGGAACGCCGAGCTGGCGCACATCTTCACCAAGGAGGCGAAGACCTTCGGCATCACGGTGGAGGGCACCGTCCGCTTCGACTACCGCGAGGCGTACCTGCGCAGCCGCAAGGTCGCGGACGGGCGGGTGGCCGGCATCCACTACCTGACGAAGAAGAACGGCATCACCGAGTACGACGGCTGGGGCACCTTCGTCGACGACCACACCCTGCAGGTCACGCTGGGTGCGGGCGGCACGGAGACGGTGACGTTCGACCACTGCATCATCGCGGCCGGCGCCACCACCCGGCTGCTGCCCGGCACCGCGCTGAGCGAGCGCGTCGTGACGTACGAGGAGCAGATCCTCACCGACACGCTGCCGGGGAGCATCATCATCGCGGGGGCCGGCGCGATCGGCGTCGAGTTCGCGTACGTGCTGCACAACTACGGCGTGAAGGTGACCGTCGTCGAGTTCCTCGACCGGATGGTGCCGCTGGAGGACGCCGACGTCTCCGCGGAACTGGCCAAGCGTTACAAGCGGCTCGGCATCGAGGTGCTGACGTCGACGCGGGTCGACGCGATCGACGACACCGACCCGGCCGCCAAGGTGCGGGTGACCGTCACGCAGAAGGGCGAGCAGAAGGTGCTGGAGGCCGACAAGGTGCTCCAGGCCATCGGCTTCGCCCCGCGCACCCGGGGCTACGGCCTGGAGAGCATCGGCGTGAAGCTCACCGAGCGCGGTGCGATCGACGTGGACGGCCGCGGCCGCACCAGCGTGCCGCACATCTACGCGATCGGCGACGTCACGGCCAAGCTGATGCTCGCGCACGCCGCCGAGTCGATGGGCGTCATCGCCGCGGAGACCATCGCGGGCGCGGAGACCATGGAGCTCGACTTCGTGATGATCCCGCGTGCCACCTACTGCCAGCCGCAGATCGCGAGCTTCGGCTGGACGGAGGCGCAGGCCCGGGAGCAGGGCTACGACGTGAAGGTCGTGAAGTTCCCCTTCACCGCCAACGGCAAGGCGCACGGCCTCGGCGACCCGGCGGGCTTCGTCAAGCTGATCAGCGACCGGAAGCACGGCGAACTGCTCGGCGCGCACCTGATCGGCCCCGAGGTCACCGAGCTGCTGCCGGAGCTGACGCTGGCCCAGCAGTGGGACCTCACCGTGCACGAGGTCGCCCGCAACGTGCACGCCCACCCGACCCTCGGCGAGGCGGTCAAGGAGGCCGTGCACGGCCTGGCCGGGCACATGATCAACTTCTGATCCGGCACCGCCCGGCACGGGCGGCGGCCACCGGGACACCCGGGGCCGCCGCCCGTGCCGTATCCGCGGGGCGCCGCCTCCGGGCCGCCCGGAGGCCCGTACCCTGGGCCCGGGCGGGTGCCGGTGCAGCACCCACGGACCGCGGGGGTGCACATGGGCGAGGAACGCGGCCCGACGGCCGGGCGGCTGATCGGCCTGGTCGTCGACGACGGCAGCTTCACCTGCTGGGACGACCCGGCCGCCCACCCGGCCGCCGACCCCGCCTACGCGGCCTCGCTGGCCCGCGCCGCGGAGGCCACCGGCCTCGACGAGGCCGTCACCACCGGCCTCGGGCTCGTCGACGGCCGGCCCGTCGCCCTGATCGCCTCCGAGTTCGGCTTCCTCGGCGGCTCGATCGGCGTCGCCACCGCCGAACGCATCACCCGTGCGGTGGAACGCGCCACCGCCGAGGGCCTCCCCGTGCTGGCCCTGCCGGTCTCCGGCGGCACCCGGATGCAGGAGGGCTCCGCCGCGTTCCTCTGCATGGTGCGCGTCACCGCCGCCGTCCAGGCCCACCAGTCCGCCGGACTCCCCTACCTCACCTACCTGCGCAACCCCACCATGGGCGGGGTCTTCGCCTCCTGGGGCACGCTCGGCCACGTCGTGCTCGCCGAGCCCGGCGCCCGGCTCGGCTTCCTCGGCCCCCGGGTCTACGAGGAGCTGCGCGGCGTCCGGCTGCCGCCCGGCGTGCAGCGGGCCGAGACCCTGGCCGCCCGCGGCCTCGTCGACGCCGTGGTGCCGCCCGAGGACCTCCGCGGCACCGTCCGGCGCGTGCTCGCCGTGCTCGGCGCCCGGCAGCCCGTACGGCAGCCCGAGCCGCCGCCCGGGCGTCCCGCCGGCAGCACCCGGGACGCCTGGGACTCCGTGCGCCGCACCCGCCGGACCGACCGGCCCGGCACCCGCGAACTGCTCGACGCCGGCGCCGACGAGGCCGTGCTGCTCGGCGCACCCGGCGGCCACGAGGGCGCCCTCGTCCGGGCCCTGGCCGTCTTCGGCGGGCAGCCCGCCGTGCTCGTCGGCCAGCAGCGGGCCCCCGCGGGCGCCGACCGGCCGTTCACCGCCGCCGACCTGCGCGCCGTACGCCGCACCGCCCGGCTCGCCCAGCAGCTCGGGCTGCCGCTGGTCACCGTCGTCGACACCGCCGGCGCCGAACTCTCCGTGCAGGCCGAACTCGACGGCATCGCCGTGGAGATCGCCCACTGCCTGCACACGCTCACCGCGCTGCGCACCCCGGTGCTCGCCGTGCTGCTCGGCCAGGGCTCCGGCGGCGGCGCGCTCGCCCTGCTGCCCGCGGACCGGGTCGTCGCCGCCGAGCACGCCTGGCTCGCCCCGCTGCCCCCCGAGGGCGCCTCGGCGATCGTCCACCGCGACGGCGGGCACGCCGCCGAGCTGGCCCGCACCCAGGGCATCGGCGCGTACGACCTGGCGGCCGTCGGCCTCGTCGACGAGGTGGTCGCCGAGCTGCCGGACGCCGCCGACGAGCCGGCGCCGTTCGGCGCCCGGGTCGGGCAGGCGGTCGCGCTGGCGCTGGGCGCGCTGACGGCCGTGCCGGTCGAGCAGCGGCTCGCGGCGCGGGCGGCGCGCAACCGGCGGCTCGGCGACCGGGCCGCGCCGCAGGGCTGACGCGGGCCGGTCAGGGGCCGTCGAGCCCGAGGCCGCGCCAGAGCGCGGCCAGGCCGTCGAGGTAGACGCCCTCCCGGTCCGCGGCGGCCGACCAGCCGGGCAGGTCGGTGCGCTCGCGATGGGCGAGCTCGATGCCGACCGTGCCGTGCAGGACCGCCCAGACCAGGTACGCGTCGTGCGCGGCCGCCTGCGGGGCGGCGGCCCGGCCGACCGCGGCGGCCAGCACCCCGAACGTCGACCCGAGCGCCTCCGTCCGCAGCCGCGGGCCCGGGTCGAACCCCGGCACCGCCCGCTCGAACATGAACGCGTACCGGGCCGGGCTCTCCAGCCCGAAGGCGCGGTACGCCAGGGCCAGGGCCCGGACGTCGGCGGCGGCGTCACCGGTGACGGGCACCCGCGCGAAGGCGTCGCGGAGCATCGCGAACGCCCGCTCGTACAGCGCTTCTAGCATGCCGGTGCGGCTGCCGAACCGGCTGTAGACGCCCATCGTGGACGACCCGGCCTCCTCGGCGACCCGGCGGACCGTCAGACCGGCCGGCCCGTGCTCCGCCACCACCCGCAGCGCGGCCCCGACGAACCGGTCCCTCAGCTCCTCGCCCTCCACCACGGCACCGCCCGTCCCTTCCCCACGTCCTGCCGGGTCTTACCGAACGATGACGGACCCCGGCGGGCCCGGCTGCGGGCCCCCTCCGGAACCTACGTTATGACAAGCGTTATCCGCTGCTCCCGCGACCGCCCTGGAGGCACGCACCATGACCACGCGCCCGCTCGCCCTCGACCGGCCCGCCGGCTGGGCCGGCCTGACGTCCGCCGCGATCCTGCTGCTCAACGCCGCCCGCCGGGGCGGGCTGATCCCCGACGACCTGGCCTTCACCCACGTGCTCGCCCCCCTGGCGGAGGCCTTCGGGCTGTTCCTCGTCACCGGCCTCTTCCTGGCCGTCCGCGAGCGCGTCGGCGCCCTCGCGACCGTCGGCTACGCCCTCAACTTCCTCGGCATGGCGGGCCTGCTCGGCGTCGAGTACATCCTGAACCTGGTCTTCCCCGAGCTGACGGGCGACCAGATCACGGACCTGGTGGACGGCCTGACCGGCCGGGTGTTCACGGCCTCGTCCGTCGTCTTCCTCACGGGTGTGCTGCTCTTCGGGGCCGCGCTGTGGCGGGCCCGCACCGTGCCCCGGGCGGCCGTCGCCGCCTACGTGCTCGGGGCCGCGCCCGTCGCGCTGCGCGGTGTGCTGCCCGCGGCGGCCTTCCCCCCGGGGCTGCTCGTGATGGCGCTCGGCGTGGCCGGCCTCGGCGTCGCCCTGGTCAGGAGCACCGCCGTCCGCGCCACGGCGTAGCGGCCGCCGCGCCGGGGCACCGACGGCCGGTCACGGCAGGGGTGCCCCGGCGCGGAGCTCGCCCGGCTCCCCGATGAAGACCACCCGGCCGCGGTGCAGGACGTGCACCACCGCGGCCCCGGTGAGACCGGCGGGCAGCGCCGGGGCCGCCACGACGACCGTCCGGCCGAGGGCCGCCGCGGCCAGCAGCCGGCCGTGCAGCCGGGCGGCCACCGCCGGGGCGAGCCCGCGGTCCGGCTCGTCGAGCAGCAGCAGGCGGGGCCGGGCGGCCAGTGCCCGTCCGAGCGCCGTCATCTGCTGCTCGCCGCCGGAGAGGGTGCCGGCCCGGCGGCGGAGCAGCGGGAGGAGCTCGGGGAACACCCCGGTCGCCTCCCCGGCCCCGGCGCCGAGGTGCTCGGCGACGGTCAGCGCGCCGAAGACCGCGCGCTCGGCGGGGACGAGGGCGAGGCCGGCGCGGGCCCGGAGGTGCGCAGGCAGCGCGGTGACCTCCCGGCCGCCCCACAGGACCGCCCCGGAGACCGGCCGGACCGCGCCCGCCAGCGTCCGCAGCACCGTGCTGCGGCCGGCGCCGTTGCGGCCGAGCAGCACGGTGACCCGCCCGGCCGGGAACGCCAGGTCGACCCCGTGCAGGGCCTCGACCAGCCCGTACCGGACGCGGACGGCGCGCAGCTCGGCCTCGACGGTCACGGCCCGCCCCGGGCTCGGGCCGCCCCGGGGCCGGCCAGCACCTCGGCGGCGGGTCCGGACGTCAGCATCCGGCCGGCCGCCATGACGTACGCGGTGTCGGCGAGCCCGGCGACGAACCGCACGTCGTGCTCGACGAGCAGCAGGGCCAGGCCCTCGGCGGCGAGCGCGCGCAGCACGGCGGCGAGCCGGTCGGCCTGCGCCGGGTCGAGTCCGGCCGCGGGTTCGTCGAGCAGCAGCACGGCGGGCGTCGCGGCGAAGGCGCGGGCGAGTTCCAGCAGGCGGAGGGTGCCGGTGGGGAGCCGGTCGACGGGGTCGTCCCGGAGGGCGTGCAGGCCGAGCAGGTGCAGTGCCCGGTCGGTGGCGGCACGGGCCCCGGGTCCGCCGGGGACGGGCAGGCCCAGCAGGCCGCGGGCGGTCCCGCCGGTGCGCTGCTCGGCGCCGAGCAGGACGTTCTCACCGACCGTCAGGCCGGGGAAGACGGCGATCTGCTGGAACGTCCGGGCGAGGCCGAGGCGGGCCCGGGCGTGGTCGGGCAGGCGGGTGACGTCGCGTCCGGCCAGCAGCACCCGGCCCGCGTCGGGGCGGACGGCGCCGGCGAGGCAGTCGAAGAGGGTGCTCTTGCCGGCGCCGTTCGGGCCGACCAGTGCCGTGATGCGGCCCGGCGGCACGTCGAGGTCGACGCCGTCGACCGCGGTGAGGCCGCCGAACCGCCGGACGAGACCGCGCGCGGCCAGGCCCGCCTCCGGCACGGCGCTCACCGGGGACGCTCCGGCGGACGGCGGCGGACCCGGGCGCGCGCCCGCTCCCCGAGCGGGGTCAGCCGGGGCGGCGCAGCGGGCGGACGCGCCGCCGTCCGCCGCAGGACGCCCGCGAGGCCGCCGGGCATCCGGCCGACGGCCGCGGCGAGCACGCCGACCACCACGGCCGCGGTGCCGGGTGCCGAACCGGCCTCCAGCCCGGTCAGCAGGGCCGCCGCCAGGACGGCACCGACCGCGCTGTCCGCGCCCGCCACGACCACGGTCGCGAACCACAGCAGGCTCTGCACCGGGTCGAACGCCGTCGCGGAGAACGCCCGCCCGCCGAGCGCCGTGAGGCCGCCGCCGAGCGCGGCCAGCCCGGCACCGGCCATGAAGACGAGCAGCTTGAGGCGGGGCACGTCGACGCCCGCGGCGGACGCGCCCGCCTGGTGGTCGCGCATCGCGGTGAGCGCCCGGCCGGTCCGCCCGCGGTGCAGGGCCCGCACCAGCAGCAGGGCGGCCCCGAGCAGGACGAGCTCGGCGGCGTAGAAGGCGGCGTCGCCCGCCAGGAACCGCGGCCGGTCGACGGCGAGCCCCGCGGTGGCGTACGGCTGGTCGAAGACCAGCCGGCTGAGCGCGGTGCCGACCGCGAACGTGACCAGGGCCAGGGCGAGGCCGCGGCGCCGGATCGCGGGCCACCCGGTCAGCAGGCCGAGCGGCACCACGGCGGCCACCGCGAGCAGCAGGGCGGCCGCCGCGGGGAGCGGCCCCACCCCGGGCACCCGGCCCGACATCAGCAGCGCGGTGCCGAGCGCGCCGAGGCCCGCGTAGCCGGCCTGGCCGAGCGAGACCTGCCCGCCGTACCCGGTGACCACGACGACCGACAGCAGCACCAGGGCCAGCGCGGGCACCGCCACCGCGTGCCGCAGGTCGTCGCTGCGGAAGCCCAGCGGCAGCAGCAGGAGCAGGGCGCACGCGGCCCGGGCGGCGCCCGCCGCCGGGCCGGGCCGGGCGGCCGGGCCCGACGGCGCGAGCCCGGTGTCGTCGACGGCGCCGCGCCACGGCAGCAGGGCGGCCACCAGGAGCGCCACGGTGAACAGGTCGGCCTGCACGGCCTCGGCGAGCGGCAGCATCCGGCCGGGCGGGCGCAGCCGGGTGAGTTCGCTCTGGGCGACGCCGAGGGCGAGCCCGGTGACGACGGCCACCGGGAGGCTGCGCAGCCGGGCGGCGACGGCGACGGCCATGGTCTCCATCACGAGCAGCGGCAGCCCGTACGGGTCGAGCAGGAGGAACGGCGCGAGCAGGACGCCCACCAGGCCCGCGGTGAACGAGCCGAACGCCCAGCCGGCCGCGGAGATCCGGTCGGCGTCGATGCCGGCGAGCCCGGCGAGCGGACGGTTGTCGACGACGGCGCGCATCCGCAGGCCGAACGCCGTCCACCGGGTGACGAGCCCGACCCCGCCGGCCAGCGCGAGGACGGCGGCGAGCTGGACGGCGGTGTCGAGGCGCAGCACGTGGCCGCCCAGGTCGGCGAGCCGCTGCGGCCCGACGAGGGCGGGCGCGTCGGCGAACGGCGCGGTGCCCCACAGCAGCACCACCGCGCCGACGAGCAGCACGAACACGCCGATCCCGGCGACCATCGCCTCGCCCGCCCCGGCGCCGCGCCGCTGCAGCGGCCGGAACACCGCGAGGTCGAGCAGCACGCCGAACGCCGGGGCGGCGAGGAGCAGGCAGAACGCGGCGGCCGGGGCGAGCGGCCAGCCGCGGACGACGACGAGCTCGCGCAGCAGGTAGGCGGTGGCGACGGCCTGCGCGCCCTGGGCGAGGTTGAGCACGCCGGTGGTGCGGTGGGTGACCACCAGGCCGACGCCGCTGAGCGCGGCGGCGCTGCCGACGGACAGCCCGGCCAGGGCGAGGTCGGCGGTGAGGCCGGCGCCCCCGCTCACGGTCCGGGCACCGCGGGCGGCCGGTCGCCGCCGGGGGGCCGGTCGCCGCCGGGCGGTCCGGGTTCGCAGACCGGGCAGGGGGTGAGGCCGCGGTCCCGGACGGCCTGCGGGTCGGGCGGGGCGGCGGCGCTCTTCCCGGCGACGAGCAGGCAGTCCGGGCGGTGGTAGAGCGTGCCGCCGGGCAGGGCGACCGCCGGCCCGGGCGCCGGTCCGGGGCCGTCCGCCGGGCCGGGGCCAGTGTCGGGGCCGTCGTCGGGGCCGGGTTCGGCGGGCGGGCGGTCGGTGACGAGCAGCGCGTACAGCTCGTCGAGGCGCGGGTCGGCGGCGCCGCGGCCGGGCGGGCGGCGGACGGCGATCAGGACGGCGCCCGCCACGATCAGCGCCGCCCCGGGGACGGTCGCGGAGGCGAGGTAGGGCACCTGGCGGGCCGTGAACCGCTCGCCGGAGACGCCGTACCAGCCGAGGACGCACAGCCCGGCGCCGGCCGCGAGCGTGAACCAGCCGGGCCACTCCCGGAGGGCTCTCAGCAGCCCGGCGGCGCTCGGCCGGGGAATCCGGTTCATCCAGACCTGTCCGTTCTGTACAGGTATGCCCGCTCCTCTTGCGGTTCGTCCGCAGATCGGCCTTCATAGTGTCACGTGCGGTGTATCGCGCCGCAGCGACGGCTCCGGACACGGAGGCGGCTCCGAGACGAGCGACCGGGGCCGGCAGTGGGAAGGGCGGCCCGCCGGTCGGAAGGACGCGGTGAGGGACTCATGCGTACCACCCGCAGCGAACCGGCCCGGGCGACCGGGCCCTCCCCGGCCCCCCGGCGGCGCCCCGCGACCGCCGCGGCGGCCCTCCTCGCCGCACTGGTGCTGGGCCTGACGACGGCGTGCAGCAGCGACTCCTCGGGCTCCGGCTCGCCGTCCGCCGGCGCCTCGACGACGGCCGCCTCCTCGGCACCGGCCTCCCCGGCCGGCACCGCCCCGGCCGACGTGGAGGCGGCGAAGGCCCAGGTCACGGCCAACTGGGAGAAGTTCTTCGACCCGGCCACGCCGATCGCCGACAAGGCCGCGGTGCTGCAGAACGGCGCCGCCCTGGCCCCGGCCCTGCAGGGCTTCGCGGCCGACCCGCGGGTGGGCCAGGTCAAGGCCGACGTGACCGCCGTGGACTTCACCTCCGCCACCGAGGCGACCGTCACCTACACGCTGTCGCTGCAGGGCAACGTCGTGCAGCCCGCCGCCACCGGCACCGCCGTGCTGGACGGCGGCACGTGGAAGGTGTCCACGGCGAGCCTCTGCGGCCTCGTCGCCCAGGCCGGCGGCGCGACCGTGCCGGGATGCAGCTGACCGCGTACCGACGGGCGGCCCGCCGGGCCGGGCCGGTGGTGGCGGCCGCGCTGCTGCTGGCCCTGGCGGGCTGCGGCAGCAGGCTGCCGGAGAGCGCGTTCGGCTCCCCCGCGGCCGGCGGCACCGGCCGCGCCACGGACACCGGTGCCGGGCCCGGCAGCGTCAGGGTCGGTGTCATCACCTCGCTCACCAGCCCCGTCGGCTCGGAGACCTTCGCGGGGCCGCGCTTCGGCGCGCTCGCCTTCTTCCGCGCGCTGAACGACGCCGGCGGGGTCGGCGGCCGCACCGTGCAGGTCGTCACCTGCGACGACGGCGGCAGCGGCATCGGCAACCAGGACTGCGTGCACCGCCTGATCGACCGCGACCGGGTGTTCGCCCTCGTCGCGGGCAGCGTCCTCACCTACGCGGGCGCGCCGTACGTCAGCGCGAAGGGCGTGCCGGACGTCGGCGGGCAGCCCGTCGGCACCGCCTACGACCGGTGGCCGCACCTGTACGGCATCTACGGCAGCAGCGCCCCGCGCGACGGCCGCGCGGTCGGCTGGGACGGCACCCTGTACCAGACCACCGAGGTGTACCGGTTCTTCAAGGAGCGGCTCGGCGCGACCAGCGCCGCCGTGGTCTCCTACGACCAGGCCGACTCGGCGCGCTACGCCCGGCAGATCGAGCAGGGCCTGCGCGCCGAGGGCTACCGGGTGCTCAGCCGCACCGTCGACCTGGCGCTGCCCGGCTTCCAGGCGGTCGCCGCCGCCATGAAGGCCGACGGCACCGACCTGCTCTTCGACGCCATGGACACCCGCGGCAACGCCGCCCTCTGCCAGGCCCTCGACGCGGCGGGCGTACGGCTGCGCGCGAAGGTGACGAACGTGCAGAACTGGTCGGACACCGCCCGCACCGACTACCGGGACTCCCCCGGCTGCCGGGCCGCCCTGTGGGCGACCTCCTCCAGCCGCAACTACGCCGACACCGGCCACCCGGCGGTGCAGGCGTTCCGCGCCGCGATGGCCCGCTACTACCCGCAGCGCGAGGAGCTCCTCTCCGCCTGGGAGCTGGAGGGCTGGGCCGCCGCCCAGTGGCTGACCGACGCGATGCGCTCCTGCGGGGCCGACCTGACCCGCCGCTGCGTGACGGCCTTCCTGGGCAGCGGCACCCCGTACGACGCCCACGGACTGCTGCTGCCCGCGTCGTTCGCGCCGCAGCCGCGGCCCTCCGGTCCCGCCCGCGCCTGCCTGGACGCGGCCCGCTGGGAGGACGCCGCGAACGGCGGCCGCGGCGGCTGGGTGACGCAGGTGCCGGACATGACCACCACCTGCTTCGACGTGCCGCAACTGCCCTACCGTCCCTGAGCGCGGGCGCCGGTGTGGCGAACGTCGCAGGTCGCCGGCGTCCGCCCCGGGCCACCGGCCGGTCTGCGCGGGCGCCCCGGCCGATAGGCTGCCGCTGCCCCGTCCGCGCCGCAAGGAGTCACCGTTGGCCGCCGCCGTGCCCGCACCCGTGATCACCGTCGTCGGGGTCGGCGCCGACGGCTGGGAGGGCCTGGCGCCCGCCGCCCGCGAGGCGCTGCTCGCCGCCGAGGCCGTGATCGGCGCACCCCGCCAGCTCGCCCTGCTGCCCGCGGAGGCCGCCGCCGCCCGCGTCGCCTGGCCGTCCCCGCTGCTCCCCGCCGTCCCGGGCCTGCTCGCCGAGCACGCCGGACGCCGGATCTGCGTGCTGGCCAGCGGCGACCCGATGTTCTTCGGCATCGGGCGGGCCCTCGCCGACGCCGTGGGCCCCGACCGCCTGCACGTGCTGCCGCACCCCTCGTCCGTGTCGTACGCCTGCGCCCGGCTCGGCTGGCCGGCCGAGGACACCGAGGTCGTCAGCCTCGTCGGCCGGCCCCTGGACACCCTGACCGCGGCGCTCTCCGACGGGCGGCGCCTGCTCGTGCTCAGCGCCGACGCGGCCACCCCCGGCCAGGTCGCCGCGCTGCTCACCGCCCGCGGGTACGGGGCCGGCCGGATGCGCGTCCTGGAGCAGCTCGGCGGCGGCCGCGAGCGGATCACCGACGGCGTCGCGGAGAGCTGGCGGCACCCGCCGGGCGACGCGCTGAACATCGTCGCCGTGGAGTGCGCCGGGCCGCGGGCGCAGCTCGTCCCCGGCCTGCCGGACGACGCGTACGCGCACGACGGGCAGCTGACCAAGCGCCACGTCCGGGCGGCGACGCTGGCCGCGCTCGCCCCCGCGCCGGGCGAGCTGCTGTGGGACGTCGGCGGCGGCTCCGGGTCGATCGCGATCGAGTGGCTGCGGGCGCACCGCAGCTGCCGGGCCGTCGGCGTGGAGCGCGACCCGGTGCGGGCCGGACGGATCGCCGGCAACGCGGCCGCCCTCGGCGTGCCGCGGCTGCGCGTGGTGACCGGGCCCGCGCCCGCCGCACTCGCCGGCCTGCCCGTGCCGGACGCGGTCTTCGTCGGCGGCGGCCTCACCGCCCCCGGCCTGCTGCAGGCCTGCTGGGACGCGCTGCCGCCCGGCGGCCGGCTGGTGGCCAACACCGTCACGCTCGAATCCGAGGCGCTGCTGACCGAGTGGTACCGCCGCCACGGCGGCGACCTGGTGAAGCTCGCGGTCGCGCACGCCGTGCCGGTCGGCGGGTTCACCGGGTGGCGGCAGGCCATGCCCGTCACCCAGTGGTCGGCCGTCAAGGACACCAGGACCGTCGAGAGGGAAACACCGTGACCGTCTACTTCATCGGCGCCGGCCCGGGCGCCGCCGACCTCATCACCCTGCGCGGCCAGCGCACCCTCGCGCGCTGCGGGGTGTGCCTGTACGCGGGCAGCCTGGTGCCGCGCGAGCTGCTCGCCGAATGCCCTCCGGACGCCCTCCTCGTCGACACCGCCGACCTCGACCTCGACCGGATCGTCGCCGAGATCACCCGCGCCCACGCGGCCGGCCACGACGTCGCCCGGCTGCACTCCGGCGACCCGTCGGTCTTCAGCGCCGTCGCCGAGCAGATGCGCCGGCTCGACGCGCTGGGCATCCCGTACGAGGTCGTGCCCGGCGTGCCCGCGTTCGCCGCGGCGGCGGCCGCGCTCAAGCGGGAGCTGACGGTGCCGACGGTCGGCCAGACCGTCATCCTCACCCGGGTCTCCCGGCAGGCCACCCCGATGCCCGAGGGCGAGGACCTCGCCACCCTGGGCCGCAGCGGCGCCCTGCTGGTGCTGCACCTCGCCACCCGGTACGTCGAGAGCGTCGTCGAGGAGCTGCTGCCGCTCTACGGCGCGGACTGCCCGGCCGCGGTCGTCGCGATGGCCAGCCGTCCCGACGAGCTGGTGCTGCGCGGCACGCTGGCCACCATCGCCGGGCAGGTCGCGGAGTCCGGGGTGCTGCGCACCGCGGTGATCATGGTCGGCCGGACGCTGGGCGCCGAGCAGTTCCGCGACAGCCACCTGTACTCGTCCGACCGCGAGCGGCCGCACGAGCCCTGCACCTCCTGACCCGGCCCGTGGGGCGCCGTCAGGCCGCCCGGCAGGCGGCGGTGAAGGCGGCGGCGCGGCGGGTGACGTCCGCCCAGTCGCCGCGGGCCACCGCGGCGGGCGGCACGACGTCGGTGCCGGCGCAGACCGCGAGGGCGCCGCGGGCCAGGTAGTCCGCGGCGTTGCCGGCGTTGACGCCGCCGGACGCCACCAGCGGCACCTCGGGGTACGGGCCGCGCAGGTCGGCGAAGTAGCCGGGGCCGAACGCCCGGGCCGGGAAGATCTTCACGGCGGCCGCCCCCAGGTCGACGGCGTGCGCCACCTCGGTCGGGGTCAGGGCGCCGAGCACCACCGGGCAGCCGGCCCGCGCGGCGGCCTCCGCGACCTCGGCCCGCGTCCCCGGCGTGACCAGGAACGACGCACCCGAGTCGACGGCCAGCGCGGCCTGGTCGGCCGTCAGCACCGTGCCGACGCCGACCCGGTGGCCGGCGTCGGCCGCCCGCCGCAGGTGGCGGGCCACGCCGGGCGTGGTGAAGGTGAACTCGACCCGGGTGACGCCGCCCGCCGCGAGGGCGGCGCACAGGTCGGCGGCGTCGGGTATCGCGGGGGCGCGGACGACCGCGATCACCGGGTCGGCGGCGAGGGCGGCGCGGAGCAGGGCGGCGGGGGTGGTGTTCACAGGGCTCGGGTTCCTCGGTCGGTGCGGCGCAGGGCCCGGCCCGGCAGGGCGCCGGTGGGGCGGCCCTCCCGCAGCACGGCCGTGCCGTTGACGTAGACGTGGGCGAGGCCGGCCGCGGGGCTGCGCGGCCGGTCGAAGGTGGCGGTGTCCCGCACGGCGGCGGGGTCGAACAGCACCAGGTCGGCGTGGTGGCCGGGCCGGACCAGCCCGCGCCGGTCGAGGCCGAGGCGGCGGGCCGGGCGGCCGGTCATCCGGGTGACGGCCTCCTCCAGGGTGAGGACGCCGAGCTCCCGCCCGTAGTGGCCGAGGTACCGGGCGAAGGTGCCCCACGCCCGGGGGTGCGGCCGGGCGCCGGTCAGCAGGCCGTCACTGCCCGCGGTGTGCACGCGGTGCCGCATGACGGCGCGGACGTTCTCCTCGTCGCCGACGTGCTGCAGCACGGTGGTGGCGAGGGTGTCCTCGCGGAGCAGGTCGAGGAAGGCCTCGGTGCCGGTGCAGCCGCGTGCCTCGGCGATCCCGGCGACGGTCAGGCCGACCAGGGCCGACAGGGCGGGGTCGCCGGTGCCGGAGACCTGCACGGTCGCCCAGTCGGCGACGACGCCGTGGCAGCCGTCGCTGCCGTGCTCCTCCATGTCGGCGCGGATGCGTTCGCGGGCGGCCGGGTCGGCGAGGCGGGCCAGGGTGGCGTCCGGGCCGCCGGCGCCGGCCCAGCCGGGCAGCAGTGCGGCCAGGGTGGTGGAGCCGGGCAGGTAGGGGTAGCTGTCGAGGGTGACGTCGACGCCGTCGGCGAGCGCCCGGTCGACGAGGTCGAGCAGGGCCCCGGCCCTGCCGCGGTTGACGTCGAAGTTCATCGTGGCGTGGGTGAGGTGCACCGGGCAGCCGGACCGGCGGGCGACGTCGAGCATCTCCGCGTAGCCCTCCAGTGCGCCCCGGCCGTACGAGCGCTGGTGCGGCGCGTGGTAGCCGCCGTACGCCGCGACCGTCGCGCACAGGGCGACGAGCTCGTCGGTGCCCGCGTACATGCCGGGCGTGTAGCTGAGCCCGCTGGACATGCCGACGGCGCCCTCCTGCAGGCCGGCGGCGACCAGCTCGCGCATCCGGTCAAGCTCGGACGGGGTGGGCGGCCGGTCGTCCCAGCCCATCGCGAGCATCCGGACGGAGCCGTGCGGCACCAGGTAGCAGGCGTTGACGCCGATGCCCTCGTCGAGGCGGTCGAGGTAGCCGCCGACGGTGCGCCAGTTCCAGTCGAAGCCCGGCGGGTCGCCGTTCCAGCCGGCGATCTGGCGGCGCAGCGCGCCGAGGGTGGTGTCGTCGACCGGGGCGTACGAGAGGCCGTCCTGTCCGAGCACCTCGCAGGTGACGCCCTGGGTGACCCGGGAGGGCTGGTCGGGGGTGAGGAGCAGGGCGAGGTCGGAGTGGGTGTGCATGTCGACGAAGCCCGGCGTGAGGACGAGGCCGTCGGCGTCGACGGTGCGGCGGGCGGTGAGGCCGCGGCCGATCTCCTCGATCAGGCCGTCGGTGACGGTGACGTCGGCGCGGCGGCGTCCGGCGCCGGTGCCGTCGACGACGGTGGCGCCACGGAACAGCAGGTCGGCCACCTGGACCACCCTTCACCTGTGATGTTGCGATATTCGCAACGGGCGTTGCGCATAGTGCTGTCACGGTTCTAACATTCACGCCGGACAGCGGTCAACGACACGGCGGAAGGTGCGGCGCATGGCGGAGCAACGGCCCGGCCCGCAGGCGGTCTGCCTCGGCGAGTCGATGGCGGTGCTGCTGCCCGACCGGCCCGGCCCGCTGGAGGCCGCCGGCGGCTTCCACGCCTCGGTCGGCGGGGCGGAGTCCAACACCGCGTGCGGCCTCGCCGCCCTCGGCGTGCCCGCCGCCTGGATCGGCCGCGTCGGCGACGACGGCTTCGGCCGCCGGATCACCGACGACCTCGCCGCCCGCGGCGTGGACGTCTCCGCCGTCGCCGTCGACCCGCACCGGCCCACCGGCCTCTACGTGAAGGAGACCGGCGGCTCCGCCCTGCCGTACGACCTCGGCCCCGGCCGCAGCCGCCTGCACTACTACCGGACGGGCTCCGCGGCCTCCGCCCTCTCCCCCGCCCTGCTCGCCGACCCCGCCGCCGCCCGGCTGCTCGACGGCACCCGGCTGCTGCACCTCACCGGCATCACCCCCGCCCTCTCCGACGGCTGCCTGGCACTCGTCCGCGCCCTGCTCGCCGACCGCCGCCCCGGACGGACCGTCAGCTTCGACCTCAACTGGCGGCCCGGCCTGTGGCGCCACCGCGACCCCGGCGTCCTGCCCGCCCTGCTCGACGCCGCCGACGTGCTGCTGCTCGGCGCGGACGAGGCCGAGGACGCCCTCGGCACCGGCGACCCGCACGCACTGCGCGCGATGTTCCCCCACCCCGCCACCGTCGTCGTCAAGGACTCCGGGCACCGGGCGACCGCCCTCACCCGCGACGGCGCCACCACCGAACCCGCCCTGGCCGTCGACGTCGTCGAACCGACCGGCGCCGGCGACGCCTTCGCCGCCGGCTACCTCGCCGGCCTGCTGCGCGGCCTCGACCAGCGCCGCCGGCTGCGCCTCGGCCACCTCACCGCCGCGGGCGCGCTCACCGCCCGCGGCGACCGCGCCCGGCCGCACCCCCCGCAGGCCGTGGCGGCGCTGCTCGACGCGTCGGAGGAGGAGTGGGCCGCGACCCGGGTCACCGCGGATGGCATCGTGTCACCCGTACCGACCCGGCCCGCCGCACCCCTCGGAGCACCAGGAACGCCATGAGCCAGACCGTCTCCCGCGCACTGCGCCTGCTCGCCGAACTCGGCGAGGGCGAACGCTCCCTCGACCAGCTGGCCGAGGTGCTCGGCGTGCACAAGACCACGGTGCTGCGGCTGCTGCAGAGCCTGGAGGAGGAGCGGTTCGTGCACCGCGACGCGGCCTACCGCTACCACCTCGGCGCCGGGCTCTTCGCCCTCGCCGGCCTCGCCCTGGAGCAGCGCGGCATCCGCCGCACCGCCGCACCGCACCTCGCCGCGCTCAACGCCGCGACCGGGCAGACGGTGCACCTCGCCGCGTACGAGGGCGGCGAGGTCGTCTACATCGACAAGTACGACTCCCGGCAGCCGGTGCGGATGTACTCCCGGGTCGGGCTGCGGGCCTCCCTGCACTGCACCGCCGTGGCCAAGGTGCTGCTCGCCGACCTGCCGCCCGCCGAACGCCGACGGGTCGCCGCCGGCATCACCTACACCCCGCACACCGCGCACACCCTCACCGGCCCGAAGGCCCTGCTCGCCGAGCTGGAGCAGGTCGCCGCCCAGGGCTGGGCGCAGGACCACGCCGAGCACGAGACGTTCATCAACTGCGTCGCCGCACCCGTACGGGACGCCACCGGCCGGGTGGTGGCGGCGGCCTCCGTCTCGGTGCCCGACGTCGTGCTGCCCTACGAGCAGGTGCTGGAGCTGCTGCCGCAGCTGCTCGCCACCGCCCGGGCGGTCTCCGCCGACGCGGGCGCCACGGATGCCTGACGACCCGTCGGGCGCACAGAAGGAGCGAACCCCATGAACGGCAAGACCGAGATCCGCACGGACGGCGCCCCCGCCCCCGCCTGGACGTTCTCCCAGGGCGTGCGCAAGGGCCCGATCCTGCAGGTCTCCGGCCAGGGCCCGCAGGACCCGGCGACGGGCGAGTACCTCCACCACGGCGACGTCCGGGCGCAGACCCGGCGCACCCTGGAGAACGTCAAGGCGATCGTCGAGGCGGGCGGGGCCACGATCGAGGACGTGGTGATGTTCCGCGTCTACCTGACGGAGCGCGCGCACTTCCCGCTGATGAACGAGGTCTACGCCGCGTTCATCGAGGAGAACGTCCCGGCCGGCGGCGTGAAGCCCTGCCGCACCACCGTCTTCGTCGAGCTCCCCCAGGAGCCGATGCTGGTGGAGATCGACGCGCAGGCCGTCATCGGCTGACGCCCGGCCCGGCCGGCGCCGCCCGGCCCACGATCGCGCCCGCGCGGTCGATGCAGATCACGTCCACCGCCACCGGCGAGCCGGTCAGCACGCCGAGGGCGGTGGCCCGGGCGCCCTCCGCCACCAGGTCGCCGAGCGGCACGCCCGCGGCGGCGCACAGCTGCACGGCCTCCAGGCCGGTGTTCGCCGCCACGACCCGGTCGGCGAGCTCCGGCGACGCCCCGCCCTGCCGGGCCAGCCCCGCCAGATGGCCCTTGTCGACCTGCGACCGGGCCGAGTGCAGGTCGAGGTGGCCCGCCGCCAGCTTGGAGAGCTTCGCGAAACCCCCGGCGACGGTCAGACGCGGCACCGGGTGCCGCTTCAGGTACTTCAGCACCGCCCCCGCGAAGTCGCCCATGTCGAGCAGGGCGTCCTCCGGCAGCCCGTGCACCGCCACCGCGACCTTCTCGGACGTCGAGCCGGTGCACCCCGCCACGTGGGTGCGCCCCGCCGCGCGGGCGACGTCGATCCCGCGCCGGATGGAGTCGATCCAGGCCGAACAGGAGTACGGCACCACGATGCCCGTCGTGCCGAGGATCGACAGGCCGCCGAGGATGCCGAGGCGCGGGTTCCACGTCGAGCGGGCGATCTCCTCGCCGTGGTCGACGGACACCTCCACGACGACGTCGCCGGTGCCGCCGTGCGCGGCGGCGACCCCCGCCACCGCGTCCCGGATCATCTGCCGCGGCACCGGGTTGATCGCCGGCTCGCCGACCGGCAGCGGCAGGCCCGCCTTGGTGACCGTGCCCACGCCCGGGCCCGCCCGGAACACCACGCCCGTACCCGGCTCGGCCGCCGAGACCGTCGCACGGACCAGCGCGCCGTGGGTGACGTCCGGGTCGTCGCCCGCGTCCTTCACCACGCCCGCCGTCGCCCGGCCCCCGCCGAGCTCCTCGACGGCCAGGGCGAACGCCGGCTGCTGGCCCTTCGGCAGAGTGATCACCACCGGATCGGGGAACTCCCCGGTCAGCAGCGCCGTGTACGCCGCGGTGGCGGCGGCGGTCGCGCACGCACCCGTCGTCCAGCCGTGCCGCAGGCCGCTACTCTTCAGCTGCGCCGCCCGGCCGCCCGCCTCAGTCACGTCCGCCTCCTGGAGTCCCGATGCACGTCCTGATCCTCGGCGGCACCACCGAGGCCCGCCGCCTGGCCGCCGATCTGACCGCCGACCCGGCACTGGAGGTCACCAGTTCGCTCGCGGGCCGGGTCGCCGAGCCGCGGCTGCCCGAGGGCGCGGTGCGGATCGGCGGCTTCGGCGGCCCGGCCGGGCTCGCCGAATGGCTGCGCGAGCACCGTGTGGACGCGGTCATCGACGCCACCCATCCCTTCGCCGAGCGGATCAGCCGGAACGCGGCCCTCGCGGCCGCCGACACCCATGTTCCCCTGCTCGTCCTGCGGCGGCCCGGCTGGGGGCGGGTCGACGGCGACGACTGGCACCCGGTGGCCTGCCTCGCCGAGGCCGCGGACGCCCTGCCCGGCCTCGGCCGCCGGGTCTTCCTCACCACCGGCCGCCAGGGGCTGTCCGCCTTCGCGCACCTCAGGACGACGTACTTCCTGGCCCGCTCGGTGGACGCCCCCGAGCCGCCGCGCCCGCCCCGCACCGAGGTGCTGCTCGACCGCGGGCCGTTCACCCTCGACGGCGAGCTGGCGATCATGCGCGACCACCTGATCGAGGTGCTGGTGACCAAGGACAGCGGCGGGACCGCCACCGCCCCGAAGCTGGCCGCCGCCCGCGAGCTCGGCCTGCCGGTGGTCGTGGTGCGCCGCCCCGCGACGCCGGTGGGCGTCCCCGTCGCCGAGGACGTCCCGGGCGCGCTGGCCTGGCTGTCGGCCCGCCGCTGACCGGTCCGGCCCCTCCGGTGCGGACCCTCCGGTGCGGACCTGCGGGGCTTGACAGCCCCCCACTGCGGAATGAATATTCATTCCGTGACCACGCGCAGGCCGGACCTCCCCCGGCAGCTCCTCGACGCCGCCGTCGCGCTCTTCGCCGAGCGCACCTACGAAGGCACCCAGATGCCCGCCGTCGCCCAGCGCGCCGGCGTCGGCGTCGGCAGCATCTACCGGTACTTCCCGAGCAAGGAGGCGCTCGGCAACGCGGCCTTCCAGGACGCCAAGCGCGCCCTGCTCGACGAGCTCGCCGCGGCGATGGCCGAGGGCGGGCCCGCCCGGTCCACGCGCGAGGAGTTCGCCCGGTACTGGCACGGCTTCACCCGCTACGCGACCGCCCGCCCGGAGGCGTTCGTGTTCCTGGAGAACCAGCAGCACGACACCTTCCTCGCCCCCGGCAGCCGGGCCCTGACCGCCGAGGTCGACCAGCTCTCCGCCGACTTCGTGCAGCGCGGCCAGCAGGCCGGCGAGATCCGCGACGGCGACGCCGCCGAGCTCGTCTCGCTCGCCCTCGGCGCCTTCACCGGGCTGGTGAAACTGCACCGGCCCGCCGGCCTCGGCGCGCTCCCGGCCGAGTCCCTCGCCCGCGCGGAGGAGGCCGTCTGGAGCCTCCTCCACCGGCCGGGAGAGCCCGCCGCCGCCCCGACCCCTCCGCCCGCCCACGAAGGCAGGAACCCATGAGCACCCCCCGGACCGTCCTGATCACCGGCTGCTCCACCGGCCTCGGCCGGCAGGCCGCCCTCGCCCTGCACAGACTCGGCCACCGCGTCCACGCCACCGCGCGCCGCCCCGGGACGCTCGCCGGCCTCTCCGACCTCGGCATCGCGACGCTCCCCCTCGACGTCACCGACGAGGCGTCGATGGCCGCGGCCGTGGCCGCCGTCGAGGAGGCCCACGGCCAGGTCGACGTGCTGGTCAACAACGCCGCGTACGGGCTGCACCGGCCGGTCGAGCTGGCCTCGCCCGAGGAGGTCCGCGCGCAGTTCGACACCAACGTCTTCGGGCTCGTGCGGATGGCGCAGCTCGTGCTGCCCGGCATGCGCCGCGCCGGCCACGGACGGATCGTCAACATCTCCTCCATGGGCGGGCGCTTCTCCCCGCCCGGCGGCGCCTTCTACCACGCGACGAAGCACGCGGTGGAGGCGATCAGCGACTCGCTGCGGCTGGAGGTCGCCCCCTTCGGCGTGGAGGTCGTGGTCGTCCAGCCCGGGCCCACGATGACGGAGTTCGGCGGCACCGCGGTCGGCACCATGCCCGGCGGCGCCCACCACGGCGGCCCGTACGGCAGCTTCACCACGGAACTCGCGGAGCTCTACGCCACCCGCGCCTTCACCCGCCGCAACGGAGCCGTGACCGCGGAGACCGCCACCAGGGTCGTCGTCCGCGCCGCGACCGTGCGCCGCCCGCGGGCCCGCTACGCGATCGGGGCGATGGCCCGCGGCACGATGATCGCCAAGCGGCTGCTGCCGGACGCCGCCTTCGACGCGATCATGCGCTCCGCCTTCCCGCTGCCGAAGGCCGCCTGACCGGGCCGCGCGGCGGGCGGCGCACCGCACGGCGGAAATCCGGGTGCGGCCGGCCCGCACGGCGGACTAGCCTGCCCGCATGAAGCCTGTCGGTGCAGCAGCCACGACGACGCCGGACCACGTCCCGGCGCGCTGACACCTGCTGTCCGACGAAGCCCCGGGGCGAGTGCCCCGGGGCTTCGCCGTCCCTCCGGTCGCCCGCCCCGCCACCGTGAGGGAGACCGACGTGCACGACCACCGCCGCCTGGGCCGCGCCCTGGACCTCTTCGACACCGACCCGCTCATCGGCGCCGGCCTGCCCTTCTGGCTGCCCGACGGCGCGGCCGTCCGGCACGCCCTGGAGGAGTACGTCCGCGAGCTGGAACGGCAGGCCGGCTACCGGCACGTGTACTCGCCCGTGCTCGGCAAGCGCGAGCTGTACGAGATGTCGGGGCACTGGGCGCACTACCGCGACGACATGTTCCCGCCGATGGAGGTCGGCGGCGAGGAGATGGTGCTGCGCCCCAGCCTCTGCCCGCACCACGCGGTGCTCTTCCGCTCCCGCCCGCGCAGCCACCGCGAACTGCCGCTGCGCATGGCGGAGCTCGGCGGCATGTTCCGCTCCGAGCTGTCCGGGGTGCTCGGCGGGCTGACCCGTGTCCGGGCGATGCAGCTCAACGACGCCCACGTGTTCTGCCGTCCCGACCAGGTGGCCGACGAGGTGCTGGCGGCCCTGGCACTGATCCGGCAGGCGTACGGGGCACTCGGCATCACCGCCGCCCGCCACCGGCTGTCGCTGCCCGCCGGGGGCGGCAAGTACGTCGCGGACCCGGCCCTGTGGCGGCGGGCGAACGCCGTGCTCGTCGAGGCACTGGACGCGGCGGGCATCGCCTACGAGGAGGCGGGCGGCGAGGCCGCCTTCTACGGGCCGAAGATCGACGTGCAGGTCTCCGACCGGGCGGGGCGCGAGTCGACCCTCTCGACCGTGCAGGTCGACTTCCACCAGCCGGCCCGGTTCGACCTCGGCTACACCGGCCCGGACGGCGCCCGGCACCGCCCGGTGATGGTGCACCGCGCGGTGATCGGCAGCGTGGAGCGGGCCGTCGCCCATCTCGTCGAGGTGCACCAGGGGGCGTTCCCCGCCTGGCTGGCGCCGGTGCAGCTGCTCGTCCTGCCGGTCGCCGAGGAGCAACGGGCGCAGGCCGGGGCCCTGGTGCGGGAGGCGGTCGCCCGCGGCCTGCGGGCGGAGCTCGCCGGCCCGGACGCCGGCACCCTCGGCGCGCGGGTCCGGGCCGGGCGGCTGGTGCCGTACCAGGCGGTGATCGGCGCGGCGGAGGCCGCCGACGGCCGGGTGGCGCTGCGGCTGCGCGACGGCCGCCGGCCCGGCCCGCTGCCCGCCGCGGAGGCGCTGCGCCTGATCGGCGACCGCGTCGCGGGGCACTCCCCGGAGCTGTGGCCCCGGGAGGACGCCTGACGACCGCCCGGCACCCGTCCGGCACCCGGCCGCCGGGGGCTCAGTCCTCCGGGTAGCGGCGCGGTGTCCAGACCACCTCGGTGCCGTTGTCGCGCTGCACGAGGCGGGTCTGCGAGGAGCCGATCAGGAGCAGGGTGCGCATGTCGACCTGGGCCGGGTCGAGGTCGGCCAGGCGCACGGTGCGCACCCGCTCGGTGGGGCCGCCGACGTCGCGGGCCATCACCACGGGGGTGTCGGCGGCGCGGTACTCCAGCATCAGGTCGCGGGCCAGGCCGACCTGGGTGGTGCGGGACTTCGAGCCGGGGTTGTAGAGCGCCAGCACCAGGTCGGCCGCGGCGGCGGCGCGCAGCCGTTCGGCGATGACCGTCCACGGCTTGAGCCGGTCGGAGAGCGAGACCACGGCGTAGTCGTGGCCGAGCGGGGCGCCCGCCCGGGAGGCGGCGGCGTGCGCGGCGGTCATGCCGGGCAGCACCCGCACCGGCACCGAGCGGTACGGGTCGGCGCCGGCGGCCTCCAGCACGGCGGTGGCCATCGCGAAGACGCCCGGGTCGCCGGAGGAGACGACGGCCACCCGGCGTCCGCGGCGGGCCAGGTCGAGGGCGAACTCGGCGCGCTCGGCCTCGACCTTGTTGTCGGAGCCGTGGCGCAGCTGGCCGGGCCGCACGGGCACCCGGTCAAGGTAGGTGGTGTAGCCGACCAGGTCGGTGGCGGCGGCGAGGGCGCCGCGGGCCTCCGGGGTCAGCCAGAGCGGCCCGGCGGGGCCGGTGCCGACGACGACGACCTCGCCGGGGCCGTCCGGTGCGGGCTCGGCGGCGTCCAGCGGTGCCACCTTGCTGGGCAGGACGGCGACGGAGAAGTACGGCACCGAGTCGGCGTCGACCTCGGCGAGGGGCAGGGTGCGCTCGCCGTCCATGAAGGCCCGCTCGACGTACTGCGCGTCGGCGAGGCGGCCGGCCCGTTCCAGGGCGCGGCGGACGGCGGGGAAGGTCCGGCCGAGCTTCATGATCACGGCGGAGTCCGCGGAGGCGAGCCGGGCGGTCAGCTCCTCCTCGGGCAGCGTGCCGGGGATGATCGTCAGGGTCTCCTCGGCCTCCACCAGTGCCGTGCCGAGCCGGGCGGCGGCGGCGCTGACCGAGGTCACGCCGGGCACCACCTCGGTCGGGTACCGGTGCGCGAGGCGCTTGTGCATGTGCTGGTAGGAGCCGTAGAACAGCGGGTCGCCCTCGGCGAGGACGACGACGTCGCGGCCGGCGTCCAGGTGGGCGGCGAGCCGGGCGGAGGCCTCCTCGTAGAAGTCGTCGAGCGCGCCGCGGTAGCCGCCGGGGTGGTCGGTGGTCTCGACCGTGATCGGGTAGACCAGCTTCTCCTCGATCTGCCCGCCCGTCAGGTAGCGGTCGGCGATCGAGCGGGCGATGGATCGCCCGTGCCGGGCACTGTGGTACGCCACCACGTCGGCCTTGCCGATGAGTTCGGCGGCACGGACGGTCAGCAGGGAGGGGTCGCCGGGGCCGAGCCCGACGCCGTACAGACGGCCCGTCACTCTTCTTCACTCGCAATCGCGTTGACGGCGGCGGCGGCCATCGCGCTGCCGCCGCGGCGGCCGCGCACCACCAGGTGCTCCAGGGCGGCGGGGTGCTCGGCCAGGGCCTGCTTGGACTCGGCGGCGCCGATGAAGCCGACGGGCACGCCGATCACCGCGGCCGGGCGGGGTGCGCCCGCCTCGACCATCTCCAGCAGCCGGAAGAGCGAGGTCGGGGCGTTGCCGACGGCCACCACCGCGCCCTCCAGCCGGGGCAGCCACAGCTCCATGGCGGCGGCGCTGCGGGTGGTGCCCATCCGGCGGGCCAGCTCGGGCACCGCCGGGTCGGTGAGGGTGCAGACGACCTCGTTGCCGGCGGGCAGGCGCTTGCGCGTCACCCCGCTGGCGACCATGTTGACGTCGCAGAGGATCGGCGCCCCGGCGAGCAGGGCCGCCCGGGCGGCGGCGACCGCGCCGGGCGAGTACACGAGGTCCTCGACCAGGTCGGTCATGCCGCAGGCGTGGATCATCCGCACCGCGACCCGGGCGACGTCCTCGGGCAGGGCGGCCAGATCGGCCTCGGCCCGGATGGTGGCAAAGGACTGCCGGTAGATGGCCGCGCCGTCCTTCTCGTACTCGATCACGTGATCCTCCGGGCCTCGGCGACCGCCTCGGCCATCTCTTCCGTCGTCACATCCACTGAAGGCGCCGGCGTCCCGACCGGCGTCACCCGGTAGCCCTGCCCGAGCGCGAGCACGTCCACCCATCGCCCGGCGGGGTGTCCGCAGCGCCGCTCGCAGCCCGACCAGTGCACGGGCAGCGCCGCACCGCCGGCGCGCTCCGGAGCGCGGGCCGCGCCGGAGGGTGCGTCGGGGTGCGCCGCCGCCGGGGCCGCGCCGGGCCCGTGCTCCAGTGCGCGGGCGGCGTCGGTGCGGACGTCGGCGAGCGACTTCGCGCAGCCGGGCAGGCCGGTGCAGGCGGTGGCGCGGTCCCAGGCGGTACCGGGCCGGGTCAGGAACCCGGCGGCGGCCAGGTCGGGGAGCCGGGCGGCGGGCACGCCCGGCAGGACGGCCCCGCGCCACGGCGTCAGCCGGATCTCACCGGCGGACACCTCCGCCAGCAGCCGCCACCGGTCGGCGGCGGCCCGGCCGAAGCGGGTGCCGACGGCGATCCCGCCGGGCAGGGCGCCGAGCGCGGGCGGGCCGCCGGCGGGGGCGGGCAGCGGTTCGGTGCCGGGCGGCAGCAGGTCGGGGAGTTCCCGCAGGTGCCAGGCCCGGCCCTCCGCGGCCGCCAGGAAGTCGCGGGCGGCGGCGAGCGCGGCGGCCACCGGCGCGCCGACCGGGCGGACGGTGCCGGCCCGGCCGAGCCGGAGCAGCGCGGTGCCGCCGGGCGCTGCGATCAACGTCACATCGGCGTCGAGCGCGGCGACGTCGCCGCGGCCGTCGTCCAGGGCGAAGAGGAACTTGCCGGACAGTCCGGCCGCCCAGCCGCTCGCGCACAGCTCCGCGTCGAGCGCGCGCACCCAGCCCTGCACGTCGGCGTGGCCGCGGCCGTCGACCCCGGCGTACGGCGAGGCGACGATGTTGCGCACCCGCTCGTGCGTCTCGGAGGGCAGCAGTCCGGCCTCGCGCAGCCGCCGGGCGAGCTCGGCCCCGCAGTCCGAAGGCAGGCCGCGCAGCTGGACGTTGCCGCGCGAGGTGGTCTCCGGCGCGCCGTCGCCGAGCTGCTCGGCGGCGTCGGCGAGCGCCACGAGCTGACGGGCCGTCAGGAGTCCGCCGGGCAGGCGCACCCGGGCCAGGGCGCCGTCGTCGGCGGTGTGCAGACGGAGAGCCCCGGGGCAGGCGTCCGCGCGGCCCCGGCCGGGCACGGCGGAGCCTCGCGCAGCGGCGTCGGGTGAGGCGGGCATGGCGGCGAGCATACAGAGGGTGCGACGGGCCGCCCCCGTCTCGTAGATCACAGTCGGCGCCCTGTCCCGCAGCCGCGCGGCACCCCGTACGATGCTGCCGGGCGGTCCGCGAGGACGGCCCGACGCCAGCGACGGCAAGCGGAGGAAACCGGTGCAAATCCGGTGCGGTCCCGCCACTGTAACCACGGCTCAGCCTGCCGTGGAGCCAGGAACTCCCGCCGTCCTCCGCCTTCTCCCGGTCTCCGGCCGGGGGCACACCGAGGGGCGCGGACCCCGAGGAAGGTCCGACCTGTGCGCTGCCGCCTGCCCGGCCCCGCCGTCCGTCCCAGACGTGCCGAGCCCGCACCGCCCGCTCCCCCGGCACGGCCGACCCCGCGACTCGCGACCCGGAACACCGACCTGGCCGGGAGGCCCTCCGCATGATCCTGCTGCTGTCGACCTCCGACACCGACCTGCTGAGCGCCCGTGCCGCGCAGGGCCCGGTGCCCTTCCGGCTCGGTAACCCCGCCAGGCTCACCGCCGACGACCTGCCCGCGCTGGTGGACGGCACCGACCTGGTCGTGGTGCGGCTGCTCGGCGGCCGGCGCGCCTGGGAGGATGGGCTGGACGCCCTGCTGGCCGGCCCCCGCCCGGTGATCGTGCTGACCGGCGAACAGGCCCCCGACGCCCAGCTGATGGAGCTCTCCACCGTGCCGGCGGGCATCGCCGCCGAGGCGCACGCCTACCTCGCGCACGGCGGGCCGGCCAACCTCGCCGAGCTCGGCGCGTTCCTCTCGGACACCGTGCTGCTCACCGGCCACGGCTTCGCCCCGCCCGCCTCCGCCCCCGACTGGGGCCCGCTGGAGCGCGAACCGCGGCCCACGGACGGCCCGCTGATCGCGGTGCTCTACTACCGCGCCCACCACATGAGCGGCAACACCGCCTTCGTCGAGACGCTGTGCTCGGCGATCGAGGACCGGGGCGCCCGCGCGCTGCCGCTGTACTGCTCCTCGCTGCGCGGCGCCGAGCCGGAGCTGCTCGCCGAGCTGGCGCGGGCCGACGCGATCGTCACCACGGTGCTCGCCGCGGGCGGCACCCGCCCCGCCGACGCGCAGGCCGGCGGCGACGAGGCGGCCTGGGACGCGGGCGCGCTCGCCGCCCTCGACCGCCCGATCCTGCAGGCGCTGTGCCTGACCTGGTCGCGCAGCCGGTGGGAGGAGAGCGACGACGGCCTCTCCCCGCTCGACACCGCCACCCAGATCGCCGTGCCGGAGTTCGACGGCCGGCTGATCACCGTGCCGTTCTCCTTCAAGGAGCTCGACGAGGACGGCCTCACCGTCTACCGCGCCGACCCCGAGCGGGCCGCCCGGGTCGCCGGCATCGCCGTGGCCCACGCCCGGCTCCGGCACACCCCGGCGGCCGAGCGGCGGCTCGCGCTGGTGCTGTCCGCGTACCCGACGAAGCACGCCCGGGTCGGCAACGCCGTCGGCCTGGACACCCCGGCGAGCGCGATGCGGCTGCTGGCCCGGCTGCGCGCGGAGGGCATGGACCTCGGCACCGACCTGCCCGGTCTCGACTCCGCCGATCCCGCCCTCCACGAGGGCGACGCGCTGATCCACGCGCTGATCGCGGCCGGCGGCTACGACCAGGACTGGCTGACGGAGGAGCAGCTCGCCCGCAACCCCGTCCGCATCCCCGCCGCCGACTACCGCCGCTGGTACGCCGGTCTCCCGGAGGGCCTGCGGGCCGGCGTCGAGGCGCACTGGGGCCCGCCGCCCGGCGAGCTGTACGTCGACCGCTCGCAGAACCCGGACGGCGACATCGTGCTCGCCGCGATCCGCTCCGGCAACCTGCTGGTGCTGATCCAGCCGCCGCGCGGCTTCGGCGAGAACCCGGTGGCGATCTACCACGACCCGGACCTCCCGCCGAGCCACCACTACCTGGCGGCGTACCGCTGGATCGCGGCGGCGCAGGAGGACGGCGGCTTCGGCGCGCACGCCGTCGTCCACCTCGGCAAGCACGGCAACCTGGAGTGGCTGCCGGGCAAGACGGCGGCGCTGTCGGCCGACTGCGGGCCGGACGCCGTCATCGGCGACCTGCCGCTGGTCTACCCGTTCCTGGTGAACGACCCGGGCGAGGGCACCCAGGCCAAGCGCCGCGCCCACGCCACGCTGGTCGACCACCTGGTGCCGCCGATGGCCCGCGCCGACAGCTACGGCGACATCGCGCGGCTGGAGCAGCTGCTCGACGAGTACTCGTCGATCGCCGCGATGGACCCGGCGAAGCTGCCCGCGATCCGCGCCCAGATCTGGACGCTCATCCAGGCGGCCCGCCTCGACCACGACCTCGGTCTCGACGAGCGGCCCGGGGACGACGGCTTCGACGACTTCCTGCTGCACGTCGACGGCTGGCTGTGCGAGGTGAAGGACGCCCAGATCCGGGACGGCCTGCACGTGCTGGGCCAGGCGCCGGCCGGCACCGACCGGGTCAACCTGGTGCTCGCCATCCTGCGTGCCCGGCAGATCTGGGGCGGGGTCGGCGCCCTGCCGGGTCTGCGTGAGGCGCTCGGCCTGGACGAGGCGGCGCCGACGCTGGGCGCCACCGACGCCGCCGAGGCGCAGGCCCGCGCCCTGGTCGAGGCGATGGAGGCGGAGGACTGGTCGCCGGAGGCGGTGGAGAAGGTCGCGGCCGGGCATCCCGGCGCCGTCCGCGACGTCCTCGACTTCGCGGCCCGCCAGGTGGTGCCGCGCCTGTCGGCGACCACGGACGAACTGGACGCGGTGCTGCACGCGCTGAACGGCGGCTTCGTGCCGGCCGGCCCGTCCGGCTCGCCGCTGCGCGGGCTGGTCAACGTGCTGCCGACCGGCCGCAACTTCTACTCGGTCGACCCGAAGGCGGTGCCGAGCCGGCTCGCGTGGGAGACCGGGCAGGCGCTCGCGGCGTCGCTGGTCGAGCGCTACCGCGCCGACAACGACGGCGCGTACCCGCCGTCGGTGGGCCTCTCGCTGTGGGGCACGAGCGCGATGCGCACGGCGGGCGACGACATCGCCGAGGCGTTCGCGCTGCTGGGCGTGCGCCCGGTGTGGGACGACGCCTCGCGCCGGGTCACCGGCCTGGAGGCGGTGCCCGTGGCGGAGCTGGGCCGTCCCCGGATCGACGTGACGCTGCGGATCTCCGGCTTCTTCCGGGACGCCTTCCCGCACGTGGTCGCCCTGCTGGACGACGCCGTGCGGCTGGCCGCCGGCCAGGAGGAGCCCGACGAGGACAACTTCGTCCGGGCGCACGTGCAGGCCGACCTGGCCGAGCACGGCGACGAACGCCGGGCGACCGTCCGGGTGTTCGGCTCCCGCCCGGGCACGTACGGGGCGGGCCTGCTGCAGCTGATCGACAGCCGGGACTGGCGCACCGACGCCGACCTCGCCGAGGTGTACACGGTGTGGGGCGGCTACGCGTACGGCCGCGGGCTGGACGGCCGGCCGGCGCGGGAGGAGATGGAGACCGCGTACCGGCGGATCACCGTCGCCGCGAAGAACACCGACACCCGCGAGCACGACATCGCCGACTCCGACGACTACTTCCAGTACCACGGCGGCATGGTGGCCACCGTGCGGGCGCTGACCGGGAAGAACCCGGCGGCGTACATCGGCGACTCGACCCGCCCGGAGACGGTGCGCACCCGGACGCTGACCGAGGAGGCCGCCCGGGTCTTCCGCGCCCGCGTGGTGAACCCGCGCTGGATGGAGGCGATGCGGCGGCACGGCTACAAGGGCGCCTTCGAGATGGCCGCGACCGTCGACTACCTCTTCGGCTACGACGCCACCACCGGGGTGGTGGCCGACTGGATGTACGAGAAGCTCACCGAGGAGTACGTGCTCGACCCGGTCAACCGGGAGTTCCTGAGCGCGGCCAACCCGTGGGCGCTGCACGGGATCAGCGAGCGGCTGCTGGAGGCGGCCGACCGCGGGCTGTGGGCCGAGCCGGACCCGCGTCTGGTCGAGGAGCTGCGGGCGGCGTTCCTGGAGACCGAGGGCGACCTGGAGGGCGACGTCTGACCGCCGCGGGCGGCGCCCGGCCGGGGCCGGGTGCCGTCCGTCCCTCTGTGCGCCGCGGATCGCGCCGCACGTCGGCGCATGATCGCGCGGATCCGGGAGGACAATCTCCGCATGAGCCTGCGCACCGCCCTCGCCCGCCCCGCCCGTTACGCCTCGCTCGCCGCCGGCGCCCTGCCGGTGGCGGCCTTCCCCGGTGCGGGCCTGGACCGGCTGGCGTGGGTGGCGCTGGTGCCCGGCATGCTGCTGATGCAGCGGTCCCCGGACGGGCGCGAGGCGGCCGTGCGGGGCTGGTGGTTCGGCGCCGGGTTCATCCTGGCGGCGATGTACTGGCTGACGCCGTCGATCGGGCCGGCCCTGCTCGTCCTGGCGGTGCTGGTCGGTGCGGTGCAGGGGGTGTTCGGGTTCGCGGTGTGGCGGCTGCTGCACCGTCCGGCGGATGTCCGGGCGGCGGCGACGGCGCTGGTGGTGCTGCCCGCGGTCTGGGTGAGCTGCGAGTTCGTCCGGTCCTGGCATGCGCTCGGCGGCCCGTGGGCGCTGCTCGGCGCCAGCCAGTGGGAGCACCCGGCGGTGCTGGCGCTGGCCTCGGTGGGCGGGGTGTGGCTGGTGAGTGCGGCGGTGGCGGCGTGCAACACGGCGGTCGTGCTGCTGTGCACGGGCCGGGTGCGGGCGCTGCCGGCGGTGGCGGCCGTGGCGGTGCTGGCCGCGGGGCCGGTGCTGTTCGCGGTGCTGCCCGCGCCGGCCGGCGGCGGCAGTGCGACGGTGGCGCTGGTGCAGCCCGGCCAGACCCCTGACGAGGTCTCACGGCTGGCCGCGAGCTCCCGGATCACCCGGGGCCTGGTGGGGCAGCAGCTGGACCTCGTGGTGTGGGCGGAGAGCAGCACCACGGCCGACCTCGACACGGACGCCGCGGTGCTGGCGGGCCTGCGGAAGCTCTCCGCGACGACCGGGGCGCAGCTGATCGTCGGCGAGGACGCCCGCAAGGCCGACGGCCGGATCTCCAAGGACGCGGTGCTCGTCACCCCGGACGGCGTCGCGGCCCGCTACCGCAAGATCCGGCTGGTGCCGTTCGGCGAGTACATCCCGTTCCGGTCGGCGCTCGGCTGGATCTCCGGGGTGAGCAAGGCCGCCGGGGAGAACCGCGCGCCGGGCAGCGCGTTCCACCTGCTGCCCGCCACCGCCGCGGACGGCCGCCCGCTGCCGGTGGGTGCGCTGATCTGCTTCGAGTCGGCGTTCCCCGACATGGCGCGGGCGGCGGCGCGGGCGGGGGCGCCGGTGCTCGTCTACCAGTCGTCGACGTCGACCTTCCAGTCGACCTTCGCGCCTGCGCAGCACGCCTCGCTGGGGGCGATCCGGGCGGCCGAGACGGGCCGCCCGGTGGTGCAGGCGGCGCTGACCGGCGAGTCCGTGGCGTACGACCGGCAGGGCCGCCGGCTGGCCCGGCTCGGCACGGACGCGTCCGGGGCGCTGACCGTCCGGGTGCCGCTGGCCGATCCGGCCGCTCTGACCTGGTACGACCGGCTCGGCGACTGGGTGCCGTACGGCTCGGTGGCGGTCACCCTGGCCGGCGCGGCCGTGGTGTTCCGCCGGCACCGCCGCGGGGCGGACCCGGCACCGGTGGCCGCGCCCGCCGCCGAGCCGTCGGCGTCCCGGTCGTAGCGCTCCGCTAGGGCCGGCCGGCGGGCTCGGCCACGGTCCCTGCGACGTGGACGCCGAGGACGGCGCCCTGCGGGTCGCGCAGGACGGCGAGCCGCGGCCCGTCCGGCACGTCGGTGGGCGGGAGCACGACGGTGGCGCCGAGCACGGCTGCGCGTTCGACGGTGGTGTCGACGTCGGCGACCGCGAAGTACGGCATCCAGTAGGGCGCGGCGTCGGCCGGGAACTGGTCGGCCATGTCGGTCATGCCGCCGAAGTCGCGTCCCGGCAGGCCCCACTGGGTGTACATCTCGCCGACGGTGACGCTCCAGCCGAGGACCCGGGGGTAGAACTCCTTCGCCGCGGCGGTCTCGCGGGTGGCGAGTTCGACCCAGCCGAGGGAGCCCGGTTCGTCGATGAGGGTGGTGCCGTTGAAGGCGCGGGCCTGCCAGAGGGCGAAGGCGGCGCCGCCCGGGTCGGCGGCCACGGCGAAGCGGCCGAGGTCGAGCACCTCGGCCGGTTCCGCGAGGATGCGGCCGCCTGCGGCGCGGACGGCCTGCGCGGCGGCGTCGGCGTCGGGTACGGCGAAGGAGACCGTCCAGGTGGTGGGCTGCCCGGAGGTGCGGAGCGGGCTGAGTCCGGCGACGGGTTCGGCACCCAGCATCAGCGCGGTGTAGCCGCCGGCCTCGGGCCGGAGGTCGGTCTCGGTGCGCCAGGCGAAGAGTTCGCGGTAGAACGCCTTGGAGGCGTCCGGTTCGACGGTGGCGAGCTCCACCCAGCAGGGGGCTCCGATGGCGGGCCTGTCGATCTTCATGTCACTCCATCACCAGGACGAGTTTGCCGCGGGCGTGTCCGGTCTCGACCTCGGCGAGCGCCTCGGGGGCGCGGTCGAGCGGGTAGCTGGCGGTGATCCGGGGGTCGAGCGCGCCGTCGGTGACCAGTCCGGCGAGCGCGGTGAGCGCGGCGCCGGCCGGGGCGCGGTGCACGGCGCCGCCGCCGAGGGCGGCGGCCGTCCCGGCGTCGACGGTGGAGACGAGCCGGGTGCGGTCGGCGAGCACGGGGGCGGCCTCGCGGAGGTCCTCGCCGCCGATGAGGTCGATGATCCCGTCGACGCCGTCCGGGGCGGCGGCGCGGACGCGGTCGGCGACGCCCTCGCCGTAGCGGATCTGGACGGCGCCGAGGCTCTCCACGTACTCCCGGTTGCGGTCGGAGGCGGTGCCGACGACGGTCAGCCCGCGGGCGCGGGCGATCTGGGCGGCGGCGCTGCCGACGCCGCCCGCGATGCCGAGCACCAGCAGGGTGCGGCCGGCTTCGAGGCCGAGCTGTTCGACGGCGTCGTACGCGGTGGCGGCGGCCACCGGCAGGGCGGCGGCCTCGGCGAAGGTGACGCCGAGCGGCTTGTGGGCGGTGCCGGCGGCGTCGAGCAGGGTGTGTTCGGCGTAGCCGCCGGCGACGGCGGTGCCGAAGACCTCCTCGCCGGGGGCGAAGCCGTCGACGCCGGGGCCGGTCTGCTGGACGACGCCGGAGGCCTCGACGCCGAGGACGCCGGGCAGCGGGCCCGCGGTGCCGAGCCAGCCGTTGCGGATCTTCCAGTCCACCGGGTTGACCCCGGCGGCGCGGACGAGGACCAGCAGCTGCCCCGGTCCGGGGGAGGGTACGGGCCGTTCCAGGAACTCCTGGTTCTCCGGTCCTCCGTACGCCCGGTACGCGAACGCCTTGGACATGGTGCTCCCTGAGATCGGCGACATCCTTCACCCAGCTTGCGCAGCGGTCGGGCGGGTCGGCCGGGGATGGTGGGCCGAACGGGACGGGCGGGGCAGGAGCGGACGACAGTTGTTCACATTGGAACTACACGGTACGGTCGACGCAAGCGGTTCGAATTTGAACCACTCTCCCCGACCACGGAGGCCGGCATGCCGCACACCGACACCGCCCGGACGCCGCAGCCCGCGCCCGCCCGCGTGCGGTCCCACGTCCGCATCCCGCTGACCTTCCCGGACGGCTACCGCGCGGACGCCGAGGTGTACACCTTCCACGGCCTCGCCGACGGCGCCGAACACCTCGCCCTCGCCCTCGGCGGGCCCACCGCGGCCACCGGCACGCCCCTGGTGCGGCTGCACTCCGAGTGCCTGACCGGCGACGTCTTCGGCTCGGCCCGCTGCGACTGCGGCCCCCAGCTGCGCGAGTCCGTCGAGCGGATCGCCGAGTCCGGCGGCTACCTGCTCTACCTGCGCCAGGAGGGCCGCGGCATCGGCCTGTACAACAAGCTCGACGCCTACGCCCTGCAGGACTCCGGCCTCGACACCTACCAGGCCAACACCGCGCTCGGCCTGCCCGAGGACGGCCGCGACTACACCGCCGCCGCGCAGATGCTCACCGCCCTCGGCGCCACCGGCGTGCGGCTGCTCAGCAACAACCCCGACAAGGCGGCCCAGCTCGCCGCCCTCGGCATCGAGGTCGCCGAACGCGTGCCGACCGGCGTGCACCTCTCCGACAGCAACGTCCGCTACCTGCGCACCAAGGCCGACGGCACCGCCCGCACCCTCGGCCACGGCATCGCGGGGCTCTCGCTCGGCGCCTGACCGCCCTCACCCGGTCGGCGCAGCGGGCGGGCGGGGGTGCGGGGCGCGTGGAAGCGTCGGGTGGTGGGCCGCCCCCGTCCTCCCGCCCCGCCGCGCGGCCCCGCCGGGCCCTGCGCCCGGCGCGGACCCGAACCGGAAGAGCGCCCATGGAAACCGATTCCCTGACCGCCGAGACCCTGCGCGAGCTCCGCACCGCACGGCCGTACCCCGCGGTCTCGCTGACGATGCCGACGCACCGCCGCGAGCCGGACAACGCCCAGGACGCGGTGCGGCTGCGCAACCTGCTGGCCGAGGCCGAGCGCCGGATCGACTCCGACCCGGAGGCTTCCCGGCAGGACCGGATCGACCTGCACCGGCAGCTGGAGCGGGCCGTCGCCGAGATCGACCCGCGCCACACCGGGGACGGGCTGGTCCTGTACGCCACCACCGCCGACCACCAGGTGTGGAACCTCGCCCGCGAGGTGCCCGAGCGGGTCGTGCTGAGCGACACCTTCCTGACCCGCAACCTCGTCGCCGCCAAGGCGCAGGCCCGCCCGTACTGGGTGCTCGCGGTGGCCGCCGACCGCGCCTCGCTGTGGGGCGGCTCCGGGCAGACGCTGCACGAGCACGAGGCGGACGGCTTCCCCGCCGAGGCCGAGGGGCCCGACTGGGACGTCCAGCGCGAGGAGCGGGTCGGCGACCAGCCGAGCACCTTCAGCGACGAGGACACCCGCCGCTTCCTGCGCACCGTCGACGCCGCCCTCGGCACGGTGCTGGCCGCCGACCCCCGGCCGCTGTTCCTCGTCGGCCTGGCGCAGGCCGTCTCGCTGCTGCAGGAGGTCGGCACCGGGAAGGCCGCCGGGAAGGCCGTCGCCACCGTGCTCAAGGGCGGCCTCACGGACGGTCCCGACCGCCTGCTGCTGCAGGAGCTCACCCCGGCCATGGCGGAGTTCGCCCGGCACGAGTCGGACCGGGTCGGGTCGGCGCTGGACGCCGCCCGCAGCCGCCGGGCGTTCGCCGCGGGCCTGGACGAGGTCTGGGAGGCCGTCTGCGAGGGCCGTGCCGAGATGGTCGCCGTCGAGGAGCACTTCCAGCGGACCGTCAGGCTGACCGACGGCCACCTCACCCCGCTCGACGACGGGAGCACCGGCGGCTGGGAGGACGGCGTCCGCGAGGACATCGTCGACGAACTGGTGGAGACCGCCCTCGACAAGGGTGCCGAGGTGGTCTTCCTGCCGGACGAGCAGCTCAGCGCGCACGAGCGGATCGCCGCCGTGCTGCGGTACTGACGGCCGGTCCCGGCCCCGCCCGGCCCCCGGTCCGCACCCCGCGGGCCGGGGGCCGCCGCACACCCGGGCGGCGCAGCCCTGCGCGCGGCCCGCGACCCGCCCTCGCAGGCTTGAGACGTTGTGCATCCTCCGGCCGAACGCCCCTCGGGAGCCCGCCATGACCCAGCACCCCCGCCTGCGCGCCCTCACCGGGCCCACCGCCCGGGCCGGCGCGATCCTGGCCGCGGCCGCCGCGCTGACCGCCGGCGCCGCCGCCTGCAGCAGTTCGGAGAAGACCGTGGGCGGCATCAGCCCGGCCGTCGTGTCGGCGGCCGCCGAGGCCTCCCGGCACGCCGCCTCGGCGGCGGCGGAGGCGTCCGAGCTGAGCGGTGCCGAAGCCTCCGACGCGGCGTCGAACGCCGCCGCCCTGATCTCCGAGGTCGCCTCGGCCCGCGCCGCGTCCGCCTCGGCGGCGGCCTCGGCGCTGGAGTCCCGGGCGGCGGCGTTCGAGGCGTCCGTCTCGGCCCAGGTGTCGAAGGCCCGGGCGAGCGCGAGCGCCGCCCTGACCGGGGTCGCCGGCACCGGCAACGCCCTCGGCGACGTCACCCTCACGGGCATCCCCACCACCGCCACCGACGGCTTCCCCGCGGCCACGCTCACCATCACCAACTCCAGCTCCGAAACGGCCTCCTACGCCGTGCAGGTCGACTTCCTGGACAGCTCCGGCGCGACCGTCGAGACGGTCGTCGTCGGCACCACCGGCCTCGGTGCCGGGCAGACCCGGACGGTGCTGGCGCACGGCGACACCAGGGCCGACGCGGCGAACGCCAAGGTCGTCCGGGCCCAGCGCTACTGACCGCGGGCGGCCCGGGCCGGCCCCCGGCGTCCCGGAGCGCCTCCGGCCGGGCGGGCGGCGACAGGCGGGCGTGCCGCCCCCGGCCGCCCGTCGCATGCTGGAGAGGAGGCGTCGAACACCGGAGGTCTTCCCATGACAGAGCCGTCCGGCCGGGTGGTACCCGGTGCCGTGGTGGTGGGGGCCGGGCCGTACGGCCTGGCGGCCGCCGCCCACCTGAAGGGCCGGGGGGTCGACGTGCGGGTGTTCGGCGAGCCGATGGACGGCTGGCGGTCCGCGATGCCGCGCGGGATGTACCTGAAGTCCACCCCCCGCGCCTCGAACATCTCCGACCCGTCGGGCGCCTGGACGCTGGCCGACTTCCGGATCAGCCAGGGGCAGCCGCCGGTCGGCGACCGGTACGCGATCCCGGTGGAGGAGTTCGTCGCGTACGGCGAGTGGTTCCAGCGCAACCGGGTGCCCGAGGTCGAGCGCACGACGGTCGTCTCCGTCACGTCCGGCCCGCGCGGGTTCCGGCTGGAGCTCGGCACCGGCGAGGAGCTGACCACCGGCGCGGTCGTGGTGGCGACCGGCCTGAAGGCGTACGCCCGGGTGCCGTCCGTGCTGGCCGGGGCCGTGGAGGCGGGGCTGGCCTCGCACACCTCGGACCACGCCGACCTGGGGACGTTCGCCGGCCGCCGGGTCGCCGTCGTCGGCGCCGGGCAGTCCGCGCTGGAGAGCGCCGCGCTGCTGCACGAGGCCGGGGCCTCCCCCACCCTCGTGGCCCGCCGGGAGGAACTGGTCTTCGGCACCCCGCCGGACCGCGACATCGTCGACGACCGGCCGCTCACCTCGCGGGTCGCCGAACCCAGCTCCGTGCTCGGGCCCGGCTGGCCGCTGCGGGCCTACGCCGGCATCCCGTGGGCGTTCCGGCACCTCTCCGACGGCGCCCGCGACCTCCGGGTGCGCACGGTGCTCGGGCCCGCCGGCGCGTGGTGGCTCCGGGACCGGATCGACGGCCGGTTCCGGGTGCTGACCGGGCACACCGTGGAGGGCGCCGAGGAGGTGCCGGGCGGGGTGCGGCTCCGGCTGCACGGGCCGGACCGGGAGGAGCTGGAGGCCGACCACGTGCTCGTGGCCACCGGCTACCGGGTGGACGTCGACCGGCTGGCCCTGCTCGACGCGGGGCTGCGCCGGGCCGTCCGGCGGGCACCCGGCGGCGCGCCGCGGCTGACGCCCGGCTTCGAGTCGTCCGTGCCGGGCCTGTACTTCACCGGCCTCGCCGCCGCCGACACGTTCGGCCCGGTGATGCGGTTCGTGTGCGGCACCGCCTTCGCCGGCCGCCGGGTCGGCGCGGCCGTCGCCGCCGCCGGGTAGCGGCCGCTACCCGCCGCGCCGCACCGCCCGGACGAGGCGCAGGGCCTCGGTGACGGCGAAGCGGGCGGTCTCGGCCACCGCCGGGGCGGGATCGTCGAGGCTGAGCCAGGCCCGTTCGGTGCCCCGCCGGGGCCGGACGTCGCGGGGCAACCGGCGCTCGTGCCGGAGGCCGCTGACCACCGACATCGCGTCCAGCTGGCCGACGGCGAAGGAGCGGGCCCGCTGCGGGCCGGACGGCACCGGGCGGCCGGTGAGCGACAGGTGCAGGGCGCGCACGACGTCCACGCCGCCCGCGGTCTCGAAGAGCCGGAACTGCGCCCCCGTCCGGGGGTTGAAGTCGACCAGGTGGTAGCGGCCGGTGCGCCGGTCGAGCCGCCAGTCGAGGTCGGCGATGCCGCAGTAGCCGACGGAGCGGCAGAACCGCTCGGCGAGGGCCGCCAGCTCCGGGTTGGGCAGCGCCCGGGCCCGGGTGGTCACCCCGCCGCCGGGCGGCCAGGCCCGGAGCTTCAGCCCGGTGAAGAGCACGAGCGGCTCCCCGCCGGGGCCGCAGCACAGGTGGGTGAACCAGTCCTCCGCGTGCTCGTCGGGCAGGTACTCCTGGGCGAGCACGGAACCCGCGGTGCCGTCCGGGCAGGCGGCGAGCAGCGCCCGCTCGTCGCGGACCACGGTGCTGTGGCCCACCGCCGGACGACTGAGCCGGGAGAACGGTGCGAGGTTCTTGAGCACCAGCGGGTAGCCGAGGCTCCGGGCCGTCTCCAGCAGCTGCTCGCGCCCGTCCGGCGCGGTGGCCCGCAGGGTCGGGACGCCCGCCGCGGCGCACAGCGCGGGCAGCTCCCCCTTGTCGGCCAGCCGGCGCGGCAGGGCCGCGGGCACCGGCGGCAGCAGCAGTTGGCCGCGGAACTCGTCGGCGTGCTCGGCCAGCAGGACGGCCGCCTCGTCGTCGGTGGTGACGGGCAGGCAGCGGCGGCCGACCCTGCGGGCGGCGCCGCGGACGGCCTCCAGCAGCCGCTCCTCCGGCTCGCAGCCGGTGGTCCGGGCCACGACGGCGCCGGTCAGGTGGCGGGAGACCGCCGTGGGGGTCAGCCGGTCCTCCACCATGGCGTGCACCGGGACACCTGCCCGGCCGAACGAGCGGACCACGCCGACCGCGCTGTGCGACTGCGGGTACCGGCCGATCTTCACCAGCAGGACGGGAACACTGCGGTCGAGGTCAGGCCGGTTCCTGGCCATCACTGTACGTACCTCTCGGATCACACTGCGGGTCGGCTCAATGCTGCCAGACGGCGACCCAGTCGACCTTCAGCGTGGACGTGTCGAGTGACGCCGGCGGCGACACCAGGTAGCCGACCGCGAGGTTGACGACGATCTCCATCGCCACCGACGGGATGCGGGCGCTCTCGGTGATGCGGAACCGCTCGACGCCGTCGACGTACCAGGTGACGGCGTCCGGCTCCCAGTCCAGGGCGAAGACGTGGTACTCGGCGGCGAAGTCCGCCGGGCCGTCGCGGTGGCCGACGTGCGCGTCACGGCCGTCGGCGGCCCGCCAGTGGAGGTTCATGTCGACCTGGAGGTTGGTGTTGGGGAACTCCGCGACGTCGAGTTCGGGCGGGGTGCCGCGGGCCTCCGCCGGGATCAGCCAGAACGCCGGGAACATGCCGAGGGCGTCCGCGGGGGCGCGGATCGCGGCGGCGAAGTAGCCGTAGGTGAAGGTGTGCCGCGGGGCGCCGTCCCAGTGGTCGCGGCCGGTGGTGACCATGCCGGAGGTCCACGGGTAGGTGCGGCCGTCGCTGCCGCGGGTGTCCTGCCGCCGGGCGGTCAGTGCCAGGGCGCCGTCGGCCACCGACACCCCGCCCGGCAGGTACCACTGCTCCTCGCCGTTGCCGGCGTTGGTGCATCCGTGGTCGTTCCAGTCGTAGCAGGTCGCCCAGTCGGCGGTGTTCAGGGCCGGTCCGGTGAAGTCGTCGTGGAAGACCAGGTGCCAGGGGCCCGGGGCGGCCGGCCGGTCGCGGGCCGGCTCCGTCCGCCCGCCGCTCACCGCCTGCGCGCCCGGGCTCGCCCCCGGGCCGTCCGGGATGCCGCTGCAGGCCGTGGTGAGCAGCAGGCACAGGGCGGCCGTCGTGGCGACGCGCAGGGCGGTGCGGCCCGGCCGCGGCGGGCGCCGGGGCGCTGCGGCGGGCCCGCCGCCCGGGGGGTCCGGGCGGGCGGGTTCCTGCCGCGGGGGCCGCGGGCGCGGCAGCAGGGCGAGCAGGGTGGTGAGCAGGGCCAGCCCGGTCGTCAGGCGGACCGCGGTGAACGCGTGGGCCGAGAACAGCGCCACGGCGGCGAGGGCGACGACCGCGGCGCCCGCCACGGGGGCGAGGGCCGCCGTCAGCAGCCGGTCGGCCGGGCCGGGGCGGTCGCCGAGCGGCCGGGCGGCCTGCAGGACGGCCGTGCCGAGCCCGGCGAGCAGGAAGGCGCCGGCGACCGCGGCCCGCAGCGGGTCGCCCGGCCAGCGGGTGACGACCGCCAGGGCGGCCGTCCAGCCGGCGACGACGGGGAGGAGGCGGGCGGCGGCACCCGGCGGGACTCTCATGGCTGCACACTCCCGGGCGGGGACGGCCGGGCGCCCGGCCCGATGTAGCGGTAGACCGCCGCGTCGGGGCCGTCGTACAGCCTCTGGAAGAGCGTGGAGGTGTCCAGGGCGGCCCGCACGCTCCCGACGGTGCCGACCGGGAAGACGCCGGTCAGCTGGGACTCGGCCTCCTGCGCGCGGGTCAGGATGACGTACGTCGGGCCGGTGATCCGGGGGTCGTCCATGGTCGACTGCAGCACGGCGAGCGGGTCGGTGAGCAGGAGGCGGCGCTGGTCCAGCGGGTCCTGGGCCAGGACGAGCCGCTCGTGCGTGTCGTAGCCGAGCTCGCCGCCGGGGAGGGAGGAGGTCACCGAGACGATGCGTGATCCCGGTGGCGCCAGGGCCGTCACGAAGCGGGTGGCGGCGGCCTCCTCGGCCGTGAAGCGGTTCATGTTCTCCTTGGCGTAGTAGCCGAAGAGCAGGCCGCCGAGCAGCACGGCCGCGACCAGGCCGGAGGCGTACGCCCGCCACCGGCGGTGCGGCCAGGGGGGAACCAGCAGGGTGGCCACGAGGAAGGCGGCGGCCGGGAGGACGAAGAGGTAGACCCGGAAGATCATCTCGCCGCCGTAGTTGTTGCTCGGCAGCATCACGAGCGGGGCGAGGAGCATCAGCGGCAGCCCGGTGCGCCGCACCCACCGGTGGCGGACGACGGCGACCAGCGCCAGCAGGAACACCGACGCGGTCAGCGACCGGTCCACCCAGGAGGCGAACACCTGGCCCGGCGCCGCGCTGCCGAGGCCGGCCAGCCCGGAGGTGGCGTTGCGGTCCGGCGTGGCCAGGGCGCCGATCAGGTCGCTCAGGTGCGTCGAGACGTACGGCCGGGCGACGGTGGAGTCCCAGAGGAAGGTCAGGCCCACCGCGGCCCCGAGGACGGGCAGCACGACCCGCCGGTTGCGCCGCGGGATCGCGAGCAGCAGGAGCGTGGTGATCAGCATCAGCGGGGTGAGCTGGTGCGAGCAGACGATCGCCGCGATCAGCACCACCACCAGGACGAACGCCCCCGGGCGGCGTGCGGCGGGGGTGCCCGCGGCCTCCGCGCGGCGCCGGTCGGCGAGGCGCCGCAGCACCAGCGCGATCACCGTCACGTACAGCAGGTAGGCGAAGGCCTGCGGCGAGAAGTAGTCCTGGCCGACCCAGGAGACCGAGAAGTACAGCCACACCCCGCCCCACACGAGCCGGCGGTCGGTGGTGACCGAGCGGTACAGCAGCAGCAGCGGGCCCACCAGCAGGAGGTTCGCCAGCAGCGGGTACCAGGAGGCGAAGCCGAGCACCGAGTGCAGGCCCGTGACCCGCAGCACGGCGGCATTGAGCTGGAAGAACCCCGGCCACTGGTTGTAGATGTCGAGGGTGCCGGCGTGCGGCACGGCGCCGTCGTGGCGCAGCATCGCGTCGACCACGGCGACGTGCTTCCACGCCCACGCGTAGCGCAGTGCCGGGTAGAGCAGGCTGGGCGTCGCGTGGATCACCGCGATCAGGGCGAGGACGTACCCGGCCGCCCACGGCTGGCGCACCCGCGGCTCGCGCAGCACGGCGAGGAAGCCCACGGCGAGCAGGCCCAGGGCCGCGAAGTACGTCACCGGCAGCACCTGGAGGAGGCCGAGGTCGCCCATCGCGTCGACCTTCACCCGCGGCAGCGAGGCGATCCACAGGCCCACGGCGACCGGCAGCGCGAGCGGCACCAGGAGTCCGTGGCGGAGCGGGGAGGGCCGACGCGGGCGGGCGGGCCGGGTGGCTCCGGGCACGGGGGGCGGGTCGCCGGCCTCCGCCGCCGGGCTGCTGGTCTGGTGGGCGGACATCGGGGCCCTCAATCCTGTGGCGGTCCGCCGACCGGGCTGCCGACCGCCGCGCGCAGGCGCCGGTAGGCCCGGTAGGCCTTGTCGTACGGCCGCTCGGGCAGCGGCGCGATCCGGGCGCCGCGGCCGGCCGTCCAGGCGCCGAAGCGCTCCGTCGGCGTGTCGCTGCGGATCATCAGCCTGCTGATCCGCAGCGGGTGGTCGGAGGCCGAGCTGAACCTGTCCTGCACGGCGGCCCCCGACGTCCAGCCCGCCTCGGCGATCCTGTGGCGCACCGCCGGGCTGGAGTAGCCGTGCGGGTAGGAGAAGGAGACGACCTCGTGGCCGAGCGTGTCCTCCAGCCGCTGCTTGCAGCCGACGATCTCGTCGGTGCAGTGCTGGCCGCAGAGGGTGTCCAGCTGGGCGTGGGTCTGCGAGTGGCCGCCGATCTCGATGCCGAGGAGGTCGAGGGTGGTGAGCTGGCGCCAGTTCAGCATCCGTCCGGACCGCGGCAGCAGGCTGCCGGTCGGTTCGCCGCCGGGCGGGTGCAGGGCGCCGACGGTGACGTACAGCGTGGCGGGCAGGCCGCGGTCGGCGAGCACGGGGGCGACCGTCCAGTAGAAGTCCTCGAAACCGTCGTCGAAGGTCAGCACTGCGGCGCGGGGCGGCAGCGCGGCGCCGCCCCGTACGGCGGCGACGAGCCGCCTGAGGGGCACCACCTGCAGGCCGCTGTCGAGGATGCGGTCGATCTGCTCGCGGAAGACCGCCGGGGTGACCGTGAAGGGGGCGATCCACGGCGGCGGGTCGTCCGCCACCGAGTGCCAGAGGAAGACGGGCACGGCTCTCATGGTCTGCTCCCGGTCGTCGTGCCCTCCGGGGCGGGGGCGGGGGCAGGGGCAGGGCGGCCGGGGCGGCGTGCACCGGACGGCACCGGGCCGCGGCGGAGCCGTCCGGCGGTGTACCCGGCGAGCGTGGTGACGACGCCGGCGCAGAGTGCGCCCGCGGTGCGCGGACGGCCGTGCAGCACGGCGCGCACGACGGCGGCGGGCACCGTGCGGCGCAGGTAGCGGCGCTCGCTGGCGAGGGCGGGCCCGGTGCCGCTGCGGCGGGCGACGCCGGCCTTGGAGCGGCCCTCGGCGTAGCACCGGGCGACGAAGTACGACCAGGTGGTGCGCTTGCCGGGCACGTGGTGGCGGACGGCGGCGGACGGCTCGTGCCGCAGCACCGCGCCCGGGGTGCCGGCGGTGAGGCGGATGCACAGCTCCGTCTCCTCGCAGCCGAGCGGGCGCTCGCCGACCCGTCCGAGGCCGTCGTCGAAGCCGCCGGCGGCGAGCACGGGGGTGCGGCGGAAGGACATGTTGGCGCCGATGAAGTTCCGCACCTCGGCGGGCCGGTCCGGCAGGCCGGTGTAGGAGCAGCCGACGACCCAGTCGAACTCGGGCGGGAACCAGGCGGGGCGGCCGGTCTCCCACCAGGGCCGGACGTGGCCGCCGACGCCGAGCACGGACGGGTCGGCGTAGCCGGCGAGCAGTCGGGCGGTCCAGTCGGGTGCGGCGACCGCGTCGTCGTCGAGGAAGGCGACGACGTCTCCGTGCGCGGCGGCCAGCGCGGTGTTGCGGGCGCCGGACAGGCCGCGGCGGTGGCGGTTCTCCAGCACCCGCAGGCCCGGCAGGGAGGCGGCGCGGCGCAGCAGTTCGGGGCAGTGGTCGACGACGAGGAGCACCTCGTCGGGCGGGGTGCGCTGGGCCCGGACGGAGGCGACGGCGGCGCCGAGGTCGTCCCACCGGTCGGTGGTGTAGGCGCAGATCACCGCGGTGAGGGTGGGGGCGGCGGGTTCGGTGGTCATGCCGGCCTCCGGGGGTGGACGGGCAGCCAGCGGGGCATCGCCAGCAGCAGCGGCAGGGCGAGGGCGCACACGGCGAGCAGCCAGGCCACGCCGATGCCGGTGAGGCCGAGCCTGGGCAGCAGCAGGGCGGCGAGGGTGATCGAGAGCGCCGCGAACGTGATCTCCAGGCCGATCATCCAGCGCAGGGCCCGGCGGGCCTTGGCGGCGCCGACCGCGATGGTGAGGACGACGTTGGGCAGGGCCGTGATCAGCATGAGCCGCAGCACGGTGGTGCCGTGCTCGGCGTAGCCGGGGCCGAAGATCTTCAGGATCCAGGGGGCGGCGACGGTGACGAGCAGCACGGGCCCGGCCATCAGCAGGAGGATGTGCCGCATCAGCCTGCGGCCGTGCTCGGCCAGCCGTTCGGGGGCATGGACGGCCTCGACGATGAGCGAGTTGGCCATGCTGCTCGCGGCCAGGTAGCAGGGGTAGGAGACCATCCAGGTCAGCGCGTAGTAGGCGTTGAGCTCGGGGCCGAGCTGGTCGAGGATCATGAGCGAGACGACGGTGAACGGCGCCAGGCTGGCGAGGGTGGCCACGTAGTCGGCGGCGGCGAAGCGGACCATCCGGGTGGGCATCTCGGCGTCGCCCCGGTCGCGGCGCTCGTGGGCGGGCACGGCCCGGCGGAAGAGCACGACGGTGGTGACGGAGATCGCGACGACCAGCGCGGCGGCCCAGGAGACGAGGATCCCGGTGCCGACGGCGAACACGGCGCACAGGGCGAGCGCCCCGGCCTTGACGAGCGCGAAGATCACGTTCTCGCCGAGCACCCAGCCGGCCCGCCGGAGCCCGGTCAGCGCGGCGTCCTGCAGGACGAACAGCGCGTAGCCCGCCGTGGCCACGCCGAAGGCGCAGGCCAGCAGGGGTTCGCGCAGGAAGCGCAGCTCGGGCGCGAGCCACGGGACGAGCAGCAGGAACCCGCCCGCGGCGACGACGCTGCAGGCGGTGCTGGCGGCGTAGCAGCGCAGCACGAGCCGCCGGGTGTGCCGGCCCGCCGCCGGGACGAAGCGCACGAGCACGGCACCCAGGTCGAGCTGGCCGACGGCGGCGAGCAGCGCCACCGCGGACAGTGCGGCGTAGCTGCGGCCGACCGCCTCGGCGTCGTACCAGCGGGTGGCGAACATCCAGTAGACGGCGCCGAGACCGGCCGCCAGGATCGAGCTCGCGGCGAGCAGGTGCGCGTTGCGCAGCAGCGGCTCGGCGTGCGCGGCACGGCGCACCGCGGACCGTGTCCGGGCCCGCAGCAGTGCGGTGTACGAGCACTCGCAGGGCAGCGGGACCGGGCAGGAGCACGGCCGCACCGACTCGGCCTGGCGGAGCGTGGGCCCGGTCATCGGTGACCGCCCTCCGCGGGCCGGTCCTGCCGCCGGACGCTGACCACGTAGGTGAGCGGCCCGTAGAGCAGGCCCGCCAGTTCACGGCGGTTGAGGTGGCGCGGGGTGCCGGGGACGGTGAGCGCCGCCTGGTCGCGGACCCGGCCGGCCCACCACTGGCGGGAGGCCCGCGGCAGGCCGCGCAGCAGCACGCCGAGCAGTCGCGGTTCGGTGCGGACGGCTGCCGCGAGGAAGGCGCCGAAGCCGACGCCGTAGTTGAAGACCTGCGTGGTGAGGGCCTCCATGGTGCGGTGGTGGCGGTGCCACACGATCGCGTCCGGCTGGTACGCCACGGTGCGGCCGTCGACCAGGACGCGGAAGAAGGCCATCATGTCCTCACCCCCGCGGGTGGGCGTGCCGGCACCGGTCGCCTGGTCGAAGCCGCCGAGGCGGCGGAAGCTCCGGGTGTGGAAGGCCATGTTGGCACCGGTGCCGAAGGTGCACACCTTGAACGGCAGCAGCGGGTCGTCGGGCCCGTCCTCCAGCGACCAGTGGCGGGCGGTGAAGCCCTTGGCGTAGCCGCCGCCGTACTGCTCGACGGCGGCCTGGGCGTCGGTGGCGAGTTCGACGGGCAGCACGGGTCCGGTGACGCAGCCGACGCGCCGGTCGGTGGCGAAGGCGTCGGCGAGGGCGCCGAGCCAGCCGGGGTCGAGGACGAGGTCGTCGTCGGCGAAGGCGCAGATCTCGCCGCGGGCGGCGGCCAGCCCGGTGTTGCGGGCGCGGGCGAGTCCGGCGACCGGTTCGTGGAGGTAGCGGACCCGGCCGGGGTAGGTGTCGCGGACCAGCCGTTCGGTGGCGTCGTCGGACGGCGCGTTGTCGACGACGATGACCTCGGCGGGGCGGTGCTCCTGGCGGAACAGCGACTCCAGGCAGTGCCTCAGCGGTCCGGGCCGGTTGCGGGTGGCGATCACCACGCTGGCGGCGGGCCGGTGCCCGTGCGGCCGGGGCCGGGCGTCGGCCAGGCCGGGCACGCAGAGCTTCTGGTAGGCGGCCTCGACGAGGGCCCGGCGCAGGCCGACGGGGTCGCCGGCGGTGCCGGTGGCCTCGACCAGGCCGAGCGGGTGCCCGTGCTGGCGGACGAGGGCGAGGACGTGTCCGTCGGGGGCGGCGCGCCGTTCGTGGCCGGGGGTGTGGAGGACGTCGGGGTGGTCCAGGTCGAGTTCGACGACCTGGGCGGTCCCGGCGGGCCGGCAGTCCACGGTGAACATCACGCCATCCCCTCGACCCGGTGCGTGTGCCGGCGGCGGACGCTGACCAGGTAGCTGATCGGGCCGTAGAGCAGGCCCTGGAACTCCTTGCGGCCGAGGTGCAGGCCCTCGCCCGCGCGGCCGGCGGTGCCGGACCGGGTGCGCCGCGCGCTGTGCCACTGGTGCAGGCCGCGCGGTACCCGCCGGGCGAGCGGCACGATCAGGCGCGGCCGGTGCACGACGGCGGCGGTCAGGTAGGCGCCGAAGCCGACGCCGAAGCCGTAGATCTGGTTGCGCAGGTCGGCGTCGGTGCGGCGGTGGCGGTGCCACGCGACGGCGTCGGGCCGGTAGGCGACGGTGTACCCGGCCTCCATGACGCGGAAGAACGCGAGGAGGTCCTCGCCGCCGCGGGTGGGCGTGCCGGCGCCGGTCGCCTCGTCGAAGCCGCCGAGGCCGCGGATGACCTCGGTACGCAGCGCCATGTTGGCGCCGGTGCCGAAGCGGCCGACGGCGAACGGCAGCAGCGGGTCGTCGGCACCGTCGCCGTCGTGCCAGGTCCAGTCGTGCGGGGCGAAGCCCTTGGCGTAGCCGCCGTACGACTCGAAGGCCTCCTGGGCGGGGGTGTCGAGCTCGGCGGGGAGCACGAGGCCGGTGACGCAGCCGATCCGGTCGTCCGACGCGAAGGCCGCCACCATGGCGGTGACCCAGCCGGGGTCGACCAGGGCGTCGTCGTCGGTGAAGGCGCAGATCTCGCCGCGGGCGGCGGCCAGGCCGGTGTTGCGGGCCCGGGCGAGTCCGGCGACGGGCTCGTGGACGTAGCGGACGCGGTCGGCGTAGCAGGTGCGGACGAGTTCGCGGGTGACGTCGTCCGAGGGGGCGTTGTCGACCACGATCACCTCCGTGTGCGGGTAGGCCGTGCCGAGGACGGAGTCGAGGCACTCGCGGAGCATCGGGCCGCGGTCCCGGGTGCAGACGATGATCGTCGCGGTGGGTCCGTCCGCGGGCACCCGGGCGCTGCCGGCCCGACCGGGCAGCGGCCCGGGTGCCGCGGTGGACGGGGCGGGAACACGCAGTTCCCGGTGAGCGGCTGCGACCAGCGCCCGGCGCAGCGTGGCGGGATCGCCTGCGGTGCCGGTGGCCGATACCAACCCGAGCGGGTGTCCGTGCAGTCGCACCAACGCCAACACGCGTCCGTCCGGGTCGACCGGGCCGAGTCCGCCGGGCGCGCACAGCTGCTCCGGGGCGTCCAGGTCCAGCTCGACCACCCGGGCGGGGGTGTAGGGCGTCGTACGGGCGACAGGGCGCGGGCAGGCTGCCGGGGTGCGCCGGTCGTGGCCATTCATCATCGCTCCCCCACGGCAAGGGGCGCCGCGGACCGGGCACCGGGGCGCTCGGCGATGAGGGTCCGCAAGACCCGCCTGCCGTCGGAGACGGCGTGGAGGTGCGAGCGACCGCTGCGGCGGGGAAGTTCGAGGCTCGGGACCTCGGCGATGCGCAGGCCCGAGCGGAGTGCGTGCGCGACCATCTCGGCCTCGATCTCGAAGCCGGACGACCGCAGCTGGAGTTCGTCCAGGAAGCTGCGGCGGAACGCGCAGTAGCCGTAGCACAGGTCCGTGAGGGCCGCGTGGTACAGCCGGTTGACGACGGCCAGCAGGGCGCGGTTGCCGAGCGAGCGGATCCTCGTGAAGTCGAGCGATCCGCCACCGGCGATGCAGCGCGAGCCCTTGACGAAGTCGTAGCCGTTGTCGAGGAAGTGGAGGTAGTGGGGGATCTCGCCGGGCCACATCGAGCCGTCGGCGTCCAGCATGACGATGTACTCGCCGGTGGCGGCGGCGAAGCCGGTGCGCAGGGCGTTGCCCTTGCCGGGGCCGGTCTGCTGGACGCTGCGCACGGTGGGCAGGCAGTGCCGGGCCATGGCGAGCGTGGCGTCGCTCGACGAGCCGTCGACGAGGAGGACCTCGTCCACGCAGTTCGGGATCTGCTCGAACACCCACGGGATGTTGCGGGCCTCGTTGTAGGCGGGCACGACCAGGCTGACGGTGCGGTGGACGGGCAGGTCGCCGGCGCGGCGCGTGGGCAGCGGGCGGGTGTCCCTGTCGGTGGCCCGGCGTCCCGCCTGCGCGGGGGCGGCCTTGTCGGTGGCCCGGCGCATGGGCTGCGGGGACGTGACCCGGTCGGCGGCCCGGCGCGTCGGCCGGCCGTTGCCGCTGGGGTGCGGGAGTTCCGGTTCGGAGGGCAGCATGGTGCTCATCGCGAGCAGGCCTCTCTGCGAGGCGGCCGGGCACAGGGGTGCCCGATGGCTTGGGGGAGAACGGACAGCGACGCGGGCCTGAAATCCCCCGGCGGCCTCTGAGAGCCCCCCTGGCCCCGGCCCTGCAATGCGTCGGTCGTCTCGGGCGCGCAAAGCGCCGACGGTGACGGCCGGTACCTGGCGTTCCCGCCGTAGAAGCGGTACCGGTTGGATTCATCATCCGTACGGGATCACGCCAAGTCAAGGGGATATGTCCGGTTTTCTACGCTTTTCCACCGGCGACACGGGGTGCCGTCACTCGGTGACGTCGAGCGCTTCCGGCAGGTTGGCCTCGGCGATCCGCCGGGCGATCTCCCCCGGGCGCACCGGGCGGCCGAAGTGCCAGCCCTGGGCCCAGTCGCAGCCCATGAGGCGCAGCCGCTCGGCGTCGGCGCGGTTCTCCACGCCCTCCGCGGTGACGGTGAGGCCCAGGGTGTGGGCGAGCGAGACCAGCCCGCTGACGATGCGCCAGCCGAGGTGGGTGTCCTTCGCCGGGTCGTGCAGGTCGCCGACGAAGGAACCGGCGATCTTGAGGCCGGAGACCGGCAGGTCCCGCAGGTACGCGAGGTTGGACCAGCCGGTGCCGAAGTCGTCCACGGCCAGCGAGACCCCCAGGTCGACCAGCCCGTGCAGGGCCTTGAGGGCCTCGTCCTCGGGGCCGACCACGGTCGACTCGGTGATCTCCAGCTGGAGCTTGCCCGGCTCCAGGCCGGTGCTGCGCAGGATGCGGTCGAGGTCGGCGACCAGCCCGGCGTTGCGGGCCTGACGGACCGCCAGGTTGACGTTCAGCTGCGGCGCCCGGTCGCCGAACCGCCGCACCCAGTCCGCGGCCTGACTGCACGCCTGCTCCAGCACCCAGCGGCCGAGCGGCATGATCAGGCCGGTCTCCTCCGCGGTGCCGACGAACTCCTCGGGGCCGAGCACGCCGAGCTGCGGATGCCGCCAGCGCACCAGCGCCTCGACGGCGGCGAGCGAGCCGTCGGCGAGGTTGACCAGCGGCTGGTAGTCGATGAAGAACTCCCCGCGGTCCAGCGCGGACGGCATGCGCACCGAGACCGCGTACCGGCTGACGGCGCGGGCGTTCTCCTTCGGGTCGAAGAGCGTCCACCGGCCGCGGCCGGCCTCCTTCGCCCGGTAGAGCGTCAGGTCGGCGGCGCGCACCGCCGCACCCGGGGTGGTCGTGGCGACCCGGCGCTCCAGCACCCCGACGCTGGCCCCGACGGCGAGCCGGTGGTCGCCGACGACCACCGGCTTGGCGAGCGCGGCGAGCACCGCCTTGGCGGCCGCCACGGCCTCCTGCTCGCCCCGGCAGTTCTCCAGCAGCACGACGAACTCGTCGCCGCCGAGGCGGGCCACCAGGTGGCCCAGCGGGGTCAGCGCGGCCTCCAGCCGGGCGGCGACGGCGGTCAGCAGCTGGTCGCCCATGTCGTGCCCGAGGCTGTCGTTGACGACCTTGAACCCGTCGAGGTCGACGTAGCACAGGCCGAAGCGGGCACCCGGTTCCGGCTCCTCGAAGAGCCGCTCCAGCCGGTCGAAGAAGGCGGCCCGGTTGGGCAGGCCGGTCAGCGGGTCGTGGGTGGCCTGGTGGCGCAGCCGCTCCTGCAGGCGGTAGCGGTCGGTGATGTCCTCCAGCATGGCGACCTGGTACTTCGGCACGTTGTCCGCGTCGCGGATCAGCGAGACGGTCAGGTGCGTCCAGACCACCTCGCCGTCGTGCCGGTAGTACGGCTTGTCGACCTGGAAGTACTCCCGCTTGCCGCTGATGAGGTCGCCGTACGCCTCCCAGACGCCGGGCGTGTCCTCGGGGTGGACGAGGTCGCCGACCCGGCGGCCCGCCATGTCCTCGGCGCCGATCCCGAAGATGTCGCCGATCGCCTTGTTGACGGCCAGGATGTTGCCCTCGACGTCACCGATGCCGATGCCGATGGCCGCGCTCTCGAACAGCGCCCGGAACCGCGCCTCGGACTCGCGCAGCGCCCGTTCGATCTCGTGGCGCGCGGTGTCGGCGGCCAGCCGGATCGCCTCCTGCTCCCGCAGGGTGCGCTCGCGGAGCGCGGCCGCCCAGCCGGCCGCGAAGGCCCCGGCGAGCATCGCGCCGGACCCGCCGGGGGGCGGCTCCCGGTGCAGCACCTCGACCGCCCTGGCCAGCACCTCGGGGTCGGTGAAGTGCGCGTCGACCAGCAGCGCCCCGGCCTGCTGGGCGGCGGCCGGGTCGAAGGGCAGGCTCGTCCGGGCCCGCTCCAGCAGTTCGGTGGTGCGCTCGACGAGGTTGTCCAGCACCCGCGGGTGCACGGCACCGCCGTGCCCGTCGGCGAGCAGCCGGGACCAGTCCTCACGCAGGCGGCCGGTGCTGCCGGGGGCGTCCGGCAGCCCGTCGCTCACGGGACGCGTCCGACGCCGGCCATGCCCGTCATCCGCTCGGGGTGCGGGCCGACGCTCCCCGGCGTCTCCGGCCGCCACTCCGGGAGGTACACCACGCCGGGGTCGACCAGGTCGAGGCCGTCGAAGAAGGCCTCGATGTCGGTGCGGCTGCGCATGGTGAGCGGGGTGGGGGTGCGCCGGTAGATGTCCTGGTGGGCGTCGGCCTGGTCGGGGCGGCCCTCCAGGGAGGCGTGCGAGAGCACCAGGGCGCTGCCGGACGGCAGGGCGTCACGGACCGTGGCGACGGCCTTGTACGGGTCGTCGCCGTCCGGCACGAAGTGGAGGACCGCCACGAGCAGCACGGCCACGGGCTCGCCGTCGCCGAGCAGGGCGGCCACCTCGGGCCGGGCGAGAAGGTCGTCCGGGGAGCGCAGGTCGGCCTCGACGACGCTGCTGAGCGGGTCGTCCTGGAGGAGCAGCCGGCTGTGCGCCACCGCGACGGGGTCGTTGTCCACGTAGACGACCCGCGCGTCGGGCCGGACGGCCCGGGCGGCCTCGTGGACGGAGGCGAAGGTGGGGATGCCCGAGCCGATGTCGAGGAACCTCCGGACGCCGGTCTCGGCGAGGTACTGCACGGCGCGGCGCAGGAACGCACGGTTGGCCCGCATGATCTGCGGGAGTTCGGGCCACAGCTCGACCGCCTGCCGGGCCATCCGCCGGTCGGCCTCGAAGTTGTGCGAGCCGCCGAGGTAGAAGTCGTACATCCGAGCCGCGTTGGGCTTCTCGAGGTCCGTTCCGGCGGGCACCCAGTCCGGTTGCCGCATGGCCGCACCCCTTCCGGCTCAGGAGAAAATGACAATAGCGCCTCATGATTTTCCTACGTTCCGATCTTCAGTGCAACCGGAACGGGCAGAACCGGTAGCCATCCGTGCGAACCCGGATTCCTTACGCCGCGCGGTCCCTGACACCCTCGGCGGACAATGGGACGATGGCTGGACGCATCGAGGACTACGCCCTGGTCGGTGACCTGCAGACCGCCGCCCTGGTGGGCCGGGACGGCTCGGTCGACTGGCTCTGCCTGCCCCGCTTCGACTCCCCCAGCTGTTTCGCCGGACTCCTCGGCGACCGCGGCCACGGCGCCTGGCGCCTCGCACCGGTCGGCGCCGGCGACTGCACCCGGCGCCGCTACCTCACCGGCAGCCTCGTCCTCGAATCCGTCTGGGCCACCCCCGCCGGCACCGTCCGCATCCTCGACTTCATGCCCCAGCGCGACCGGGTGCCCCAGCTCGTCCGTATCGTCGAGTGCCTCAGCGGCAGCGTGCCGATGCGCGGCGAACTGCGGCTGCGCTTCAACTACGGGCGCGTCGAGCCCTGGGTGCGCCGCACCGAGCACCACCGCGTCGCCGTCGCCGGGCCGGACTCCGCCTGGCTCCGGGTGCCCGCCGGCGTGCACACCTACGGCCAGGACGGCTCCACCGCCTCCGACTTCACCGTGCAGGCGGGCGAGCAGGTGCCGTTCGTCCTCACCTGGCAGCCCTCCCACCTGCACTCCACCCCGCGCAACGACCCCGCCCGCGCCCTCGCGGACACCCTGGAGGGCTGGCAGCGCTGGGCCGACGGCTGCCGCTACGAGGGCGACTGGCACCAGGCCGTGCTGCGCTCGCTGCTCACCCTCAAGGCCCTGGCGTACGAGCCGACCGGCGGCATCGTCGCCGCCCCCACCGCCTCGCTGCCCGAGGCGATGGGCGGCGAGCGCAACTGGGACTACCGGTTCTGCTGGCTCCGCGATTCCAGCCTCACCCTCTCCGCGCTCCTCCGCGGAGGCTTCCGCGAGGAGGCCGCCGCCTGGCGCAAGTGGCTGCTGCGCGCCATCGCCGGCGACCCCGGCGACCTGCAGGCCGTCTACGGCGTGGCGGGCGAGCGCGGGCTGCCCGAGACCGAGGCCGACTGGCTCCCCGGGTACGGGGGTTCGACACCGGTGCGGTTCGGCAACGCCGCCGTCCGGCAGCTCCAGCTCGACGTCTACGGCGAGGTGGTGGACACCATGCACCTCGCGCTCCGCGCCGGCATCCCGATGGAGCGTCAGGTCTGGAGCCTGCTGCGGATGCTGATGACGTTCCTGGAGAAGCACTGGACCGAACCCGACGAGGGCCTGTGGGAGGTGCGCGGCGGACGCCGGCACTTCGTGCACTCGAAGGTGATGGCCTGGGTCGCGGCCGACCGCGCCCTGAAGATGGCCGAACTCACCGGCCTCCCGGCCCCGGTGGAACGCTGGCGGGAGATGCGCGACGCCGTCCGCGCCGACGTCTGCGCGCACGGCTACGACCGGCGCCGCGGCGTGTTCGTGCAGCACTACGGCGGGCGCGAGCTGGACGCGGCCACGCTGTTCGTCGTCAAGAGCGGCTTCCTGCCGCCCGACGACCCGCGGGTGGTGCGCACCGTCGAAGCCGTCCGCACCGGGCTCGACCACGGCGGCCTGATCCGGCGCTACGCCGACTCCGACGGCCTGCGGGGCTCCGAAGGCGCCTTCCTGGCCTGCTCGTTCTGGCTGGTCGACGCCCTGGTGGCGATCGGCCGCCGGGAGGAGGCGCGGGAGCTGTTCGTCCGGCTCGTCTCGCTGCGCAACGACGTCGGCCTGCTCGCCGAGGAGTGGGATCCGCTGGAGGGGCGCCAACTGGGCAACATGCCGCAGGCGTTCAGCCACGTGGCGCTCGTCAACTCGGCCTTCGAGCTGGCCTCCGCCTGACCCGGCCGCCCCGCCCTGCCCCCCGCCCCGCACGCCTGCCTGCCTGCACGCCCGCCCGTACGCGGGCAGCGCGAAGGGCGACCGATCCCACCGCCGTGGGATCGGCCGCCCGGGTTTCGCGATCAGATCGCGAAGCGGATCAGCTGGTGGTGCAGGTGAGCGTCGGGACGGCGTTGCCGCTGCCCGAGTTGCTCGCACCGAAGCCGAAGCTGGTGTTGGCGCCGGCGCCCAGGGCGCCGTTGTAGCCGGCGTTGGTGACGGTCACGGCCTGGCCGGACTGGGTCGCGGTGCCGTTCCACAGGTTGGTGATCGTCTGACCACCGCTGTAGGTCCAGGTGACCTTCCAGCCGTTGATGGCGCTGGTGCCGTTGTTGGTGACGGTGACGTTGGCGTTGAAGCCCGCGCCCCAGTCGCTGGAGATGGTGTACACCGCGGTGCAGCCGGAGCCGGTGCTGGTGCCGGAGGTGGTGACGGACAGCGCCGAGGAGGCCGCCGAGAGGTTGCCGGCCGCGTCCTTCGCCCGGACCGTGTAGCTGTAGGCGGTGGAGGCGGTCAGGCCCGAGTCGGTGTACGTGGTGGCGGTGGTGGTCGAGCCGACCAGGGTGGTGCCGCGGTACACGTTGTAGCCGGTGACGCCGACGTTGTCGGTCGAGGCCGTCCAGGACAGCGAGACGCTGGTGGAGGTCTTGGCCGGCGAGGTCAGCGCGGTGGGCGCGGTCGGCGCGGTGGTGTCGTTGGTGCCGCCGGCCGAGGTGGTGACGGACAGCGCCGAGGAGGCCGCCGAGGCGTTGCCGGCCGCGTCCTTCGCCTTCACGGTGTAGCTGTAGGCGGTGGAGGCGGTCAGGCCCGAGTCGGTGTACGTGGTGGTGGTGCCGTTGGTCGAGCCGACCAGGGTGGCGCCGCGGTAGATGTCGTAGCTGGCGACGCCGACGTTGTCGGTCGAGGCCGTCCAGGACAGCGAGACGCTGGTGGAGGTCTTGGCCGGCGAGGTCAGCGCGGTGGGCGCGGTCGGCGCGGTGGTGTCGACCGGCGGCGGGGTGGTGGTGAGCGCCGGGTAGGCGTTCTTCAGCAGCTCCTGGAACTGCGCGGAGAACCAGGCACCGGCCAGCGGCGAGTTCGCGAGCGCGCCGGTCAGGCTGTTGCCGTTGCGACCGTTACCCGTGTAGGTCGGGTCGCACATCCGGTCGAAGCCCTTGCCCTGGTCGTTGGCAATGGCCGTGCTCGAACCGTCCGACTCGCCCGGGGGCTTCGCCCACACGTACGCGTCGATGCCGGTGGCGGGGGCGGTGGTCGGACGCTCGCCGATACCGGCACCGCTCTGGTTGCACCAGTTGCCGGCGTGGATGCGGCGGTCGACGCGGCCGCCGTTGACGTAGGTGTCGACGGAGGTCAGCGCACCCGGGGCGGTCGGACGGGCGGTGCCGCCCCAGCCGTTGCGGGCGGTGTCGATCAGCATGCCGATGTTGCTGTTGAAGCCGGCGGACACCAGCGAGGTGCGCAGCGCCTGGGCGAAGGTCAGCTCGTCGACGTAGTAGTTCCAGTCGACCCACTTGGACTGGCGCACGGTGGTGCCGTTGACCGAGTCGGTGACCTTGAAGTTCGGCTCCGTCAGCGCGCTGTAGTTCGCGGTGTTGACGATGAAGCCGGCCACGTCGTTGACCGTGGCGCCGCTGGTGGTGGCGGCCTTCTTGAACTCGGTGACGGCGGGCGGCATGTTGGAGTCCCAGCCCAGCCAGCCGTGGTGCGCGGCGTCGATGTAGTTGTAGACGTTCGACAGCGCACCGAGGGTGTGCAGCGCGTAGCCGACACCGGCCTCGTAGTTGCCGTTCGCCTTCATCGTGGCGCAGGCGTCCGTGGAGCCCGCGGTGCCACCGGCGTTGGTGACGATGTTCGGCAGCGAGTCGGGCTCGATGATGTTGACGATCCGCAGGTTCGCGTACTTCGAGTCCGCCATGATCGCGGCGATCGGGTCGATGTACTCGGTCTTGTAACGGCCCAGCTCGGTGGCGCCGAGCTCACCGTTGGACGCGAGGGCGGCACAGTCACGGCCCGGCAGGTCGTAGATGACGATCTGCACGAGGTTGGCGCCCTGCGCCAGCGCCGTGTCGAGGTGCGCACGCAGGCCACGGGCGGAGGTGGAACCGCTGATCGCGGCGATCCGGTCCATCCACACGAAGGTCGGCTGGTTGGAGATGGCGGAACCACCGGGCTCGGCCGCGGCCAGGGCCGACCAGTCCGGGTTCACGTACGCCTTGGAGCCGACGTAGGGGTTGTCGACACGGGCCTCGGCGGCCTGGGCGGGGGTGGCGACCGCGGCGAGCGGCACGACGCCGACGAGCGTCAACGCTGCGGCGGCGGCAGCCGTCCGCACGCGCTTCATCATGGGGGAAGGCACTGACGGGATCCTTTCGGGTGGGGGAGGGACCCGGGGGTGCAGTGGGGCGAGAGCCTATGGGAGCGCTCCCATGATCAGTGGGACAACGGTCGCCAAAGTACGGTCCTGACGGGGGTACCTGACGATTCGCCGAAGCTGCGAACGGAAGCGCCCTGTCCAGCGGGGCACGCCCTGAGCTCACGGCATATCAAGCCATGAAGGCGGAGCCTCGTCAAGAACTCCGACAGACTTCAACTCCTGAACCTGTGGCGGGCCGTGGGAGCGCTCCCCTTTCAGGTGTGATCGCAACGCCCCTATCGCCGCAGGCCCCGCGCCCTGCCGGGCACTCCCGGCCGAGCCTCCCGAATGTGCGCCAACTCCCCCACGACGTGCGGGATTTCCCATGGGAGAGCGCCGTCCGGCGGCTCGTACCCCCGGCAGTCCCCACGCGAACACCTGAAGGGACACGCGCCCACGGCCGGGAACGGCCACGCGGATCCCGTCCGGACCATTGACGGGCCGCAGGGCCGGTGCTTGCATCGTCAGCGCCCGGGCCGCCTCCGCCGACGCCGCCCGGCAGCGGCCCCACCCACCCGGACCGTGTCCGCCCGGCACAACCCGCCGCACCCCGGCGGGAGTTCCGCACGCCTGCAGCCCGCCACCGGATCGCGCGGGCCGGCGCACCCCCGTGAGCCGTCACTCCCCGCACGGCCGACCCGGCCCCGCCGGAGCCTCCGCCCCGGGCAGGCCGGCGGCTCCTGCACGCGCCGGCCCCGGCGCACCCCGAGGAGACCCCCATGACGTCCCCGCACGCCCGGCAGCGGTGGTCACGGCCGCTGATCCTGCTGCTCGCCCTGGCCGTCGCCGTCGCGACGGCGCTCGTCGCCCGCGGCAGCGCCTCCGCCGCGGCGCCGAGCGGCTTCGTGCAGCGCTGCGGCATCCACTTCTGCCTGGACGGCAAGCCCTACTACGTCGCCGGCACCAACACCTACGACCTGTTCACCTACGGCAGCGGCTCGAACGACACCGAGACGCAGTACATGGACAAGGCCCGGATCGACGCGCAGTTCACCCGGTTCGTGGCCGACAGGGTCGGCGTGGTCCGGCTGTGGATGTTCAGCCACGAGGCGTGGCACGGCTTCGAGCCCTCCGAAGGCGTCTACGACGAGCAGGAGTTCGCCGAGTTCGACTACATCGTCGAGTCGGCGAAGGCCCACGGCGTCCGTCTCGTCCCGGTCTTCGAGAACTACTGGGAGGCGTACGGCGGCATCGACACCCGGCTCGCCTGGGAGGGCCTCCCCGGCGGCCACCCCGGCCGCGCCGCCTTCTTCGACAGGAGCCGCTGCCCCGGCTGCTTCGACTCCTACAAGAACTACGTCTCCCACGCCCTCAACCGCACCAACCACTACAGCGGGGTGAAGTACAAGGACGACCCGACGATCTTCGCCTGGGAGCTCATGAACGAGCCCCGCTACCAGGACCAGAGCGCCGCCGAGAACGTCAGCGGCACCACGCTGCGCGCCTGGGTCGACGAGATGGGCGCCTTCGTCAAGGGCATCGACCCGAACCACCTGCTGGGCACCGGCCTGGAGGGCCACCAGAGCGCGTACGGCTTCGGCGGTGACGAGGGCAACCCGTTCGTCGCGATCCACAACTCGCCGTACATCGACTTCACCTCCGCGCACCCCTACACCACGGAGGAGTGGGCCGGCCTGTCGCTCGCCCGGACCACCGCGCTGATCCGCGCCTGGATCCACGACTCCCACGACGTGGTCGGCAAGCCCTTCTTCATGGGCGAGTTCAACGTGAAGAACGTCGACCGCAGCACCTGGTGGCAGGCGATCTTCGCGGACTTCGAGGCGGCCGGCGGCGACGGCAGCGCGTTCTGGTGGTACACCGACCGGCAGGTCGACCCCACCTACGGGGTGATGGCCGGAGCACCCGAACTCGCCGTCTTCCGCGCGCACGCCGAACGGATGGCCGCCAGGAGCGGCACGACGACGCCGAGCCCGTCGCCCTCGACGAGCACCTCCGCCTCCCCGAGCCCGAGCCCGAGTGCCAGCCCTAGCCCGAGTGCCAGCCCGAGCAGCAGCCCCTCCCCCACCGCCTCCGGCTGCACCGTGGCCTACCGGCTCTCCGACTGGGGCAGCAGCTTCAACGCCGACGTCACCGTCCGCAACAACGGCACGACCGCCGTCAACGGCTGGACGCTGGTCTTCTCCTTCCCCGGCCCGCAGACCCTGAACTCGATCTGGAACGCCAGGGGCACCCAGAGCGGCAGGCAGCTGACCGTCACGAACGAGGCCTGGACGGCCGCCGTCCCGGCGGGCGGCTCGGTCACCTTCGGGCTCAACGCCGGCTCCACGCCCGGCACCAACGGCGTACCGGCCGCCTTCACGCTCAACGGCACCGCCTGCACGATCGGCTGAACCGCCGTCCCGCCCGCATGACCCGGCGGCTCCCCCGGGCAGACCCCTACCGTGGACGGCGGGGTCCGCCCGGAGGGAGCAGGCGTGCGGGAGAAGCCGACGGAGTTCGACCGGGCCGGCACCGGCAGCAGCAAGTGGGCACGGGCCGGCGGGGGTGCGATCGCGCTGGGCCTCGCCGACATGGACCTGCCCGGCCCCGCCGCGATCGGTGCGGCGCTCGCCGCCCGCGCCGCCCATCCGGCGTACGGCTACACGGTGGCCGATCCGGGCGGGCGCGAGCTGGTGGCCCGGTGGTACCGGCGGCGGCACGGCGTGGCGGTCGACCCGGAGTGGGTGCTGCTGCTGCCCTTCGGTCCGAGCACCGCCCTGCGCCTGCTGCTCGCAGCGGCCGCGCCGCGGCTGCGCGGCCGGGCGGCGGCGGGCGTGGTGCCGGAGTGGGGCGGCTTCGCCCGGGTGTGCGCGGCGGCCGGGGTGCCGTTCCGTACCGCCGCCCTGGTGCGGGAGGGCGACGGTCTCCGGCTGCCGATGGAGGCCCTGGCCGCGTTCCGGCCCGGCGCGGTGCTGCTGAGCAGCCCGCACAACCCGACCGGGCGCCTGTGGGACGGGGCCGGGATCCGCGCGCTCGCCGAGCTGGCCGCCGCCGAGGACGGCCTGCTGGTGTCGGACGAGGTGCACGGCGACCTCGTCCACCCCGACCACGGGCTGCGCCAGCCGGTGGCCGTGGCGCTCGCCGGTGCGGCCGCCGGGCACACGGTGACCCTGGGCTCGGTGGGCAAGACCTTCAACACCTCCGGTGTCCCGAGCTGCTGGGCGCTGGTGCCGGACGCCGCCCTGCGCGGGCGGCTGCTGGAGGTGATGGCGGGGTACGGCCTGTGGGAGGGCGGGCTGCTGGAGCAGACCGTGCAGCGGGCGGCGCTGACCGGGGGCGAGGAGTGGCTCGACGCCCTCCTGCCGCGTCTGGCCGCCGCCCGCGACCGCGTGCTGGCGGCGCTCGGCCCGGCCGTGTCCGCCCGGCCGCAGGCCTCGTACCTCCTGTGGCTCGACGGGACGGCGCTCGGCCTGCCACCCGGACGGGCGAGGGCCGCGGCCCTCACCGAGCGTGATGTCGAGCTCGCCGACGGGGCGGACTTCGGCGGGCCGGTGCCCGGTTTCCTGCGGCTGAACTACGCCCTGCCGCCCGCCCTCCTGGACATGGCGCTCCATCGCTTGACGCGGACCTGACCATCCCTGACCTGCGTGGAGCGGCAGCGATGTTTGACGCGTAGCAGACTGAGCAGGAAAGACCGGGCCGCAACCGCGAACCGAGGGATGGTGAGTCCGGTGATACCAGTCCGGCCGCAGCGCAGTACCGCGCCCCCCGCCTACACACCCAGCGTGACGCCCCTGACCGAGGCGTCCGCCGAGACCCACCTGGCAGCCATCTGTTTCAAGATCGGCCCGCCCGCCCTCGTGGGGGTCGAGGCGGAGTGGTTCGTCCACGACAGCCGATGTCCGGAGAAGCCGGTCGAACCCGACCGGACGTCGGCAGCCCTCGCAGAACTCCCGGACCACCCCGACGGCCCGCTGTTCCCCGCGGGCTCCCGCTTCACCCGTGAACCCGGCGGCCAGGTCGAGCTCAGCTCCCGGCCCGCCCCCACCCCCACCGCCTGCGCCGCCGACCTGCTGCGCGACCAGGCCGCCCTGCGCACCGCCCTCGCCGGGCAGGGACTGCGGCTCACCGGCAGCGGCACCGACCCGCTGCCGCGCGAGCGCCGCATGCAGGCGAAGCACCCGCGCTACCGCGCGATGGAGACCTTCTTCGACCGGGCCGGGCCGTGGGGCCGGATCATGATGACCGGCACCGCCTCCGTGCAGGTCTGCGTGGACGCCGGCACCGAGGCCGCGATGGCCCGGCGCTGGCGGCTCACCCACCTGCTCGGCCCGGTGCTCGTCGGTGCCTTCGCCAACTCGCCGCTGCTGGACGGCCGGCCCACCGGCTTCCGGTCCAGCCGGCAGATGGTGTGGGCGCGGATGGACCCGTCCCGCACGCTGGCCCCGCCGCCGGACGGCGACCCGCGCGAGGCCTGGGCCCGCTACGTGCTTGACGCCGAGGTGCTCTGCGTGCGCCGGGGCGACGGCGCACCGTGGACCGCCCCCGCCGGTCTGACCTTCCGCGGGTGGCTGCGCGGCGGCGGCGAACGGCCGCCCACCATGGCCGACCTGGAGTACCACCGCACCACGCTCTTCCCGCCCGTCCGGCCGCGCGGCCACCTGGAACTGCGCATGATCGACGCGCAGCCCGGCGACGGCTGGCTCGTGCCGCTCGGCCTGGTCACCGCGCTGGTGGACGACCCGGAGGCCGGGGACGCCGCCCTCGACGCCCTCGAACGGCTCGGCGGCGACGGCGCCCTGCCGCCGCGCAGCAGCCTCTGGTGCCGGGCCGCCACCCTCGCCACGGCCGACCCCGCACTGCGCCGGGCGACGCTCGCCTGCTTCGCCGCCGCCGACCGGGCCCTCGCCCGGCAGGACGGGTCGGCCCCGCTGCGCCGCGCCCTGAGCACGTACGCCGACCGTTACCCCGCCCGCGGCCGCTGCCCCGCCGACGACCAGCTGGACGCCGTCCGGGCCGGTCACCGCCCCGCCGTCGAGGAGGACGCACCGTGCTGAACGCCGACCGCACCGACCCGGCGGCGCTCCGCGGCACGATCGCCGCCGAGCTGACGACCGCCCGCGCCCGCACCGCCGCGCTGACCGACTGCGTCGACGACCCCGACCTCACCGCACAGCACTCCCCCCTGATGTCGCCGCTGGTCTGGGACCTCGCGCACATCGGCAACCAGGAGGAGCTGTGGCTGCTGCGCGCCATCGGCGGCCACGACCCGATGCACCCCGAGATCGACCCGCTCTACGACGCCTTCGAGCATCCGCGCGCCGAGCGGCCGAACCTGCCGCTGCTGCCCCCGGAGGAGGCCCGCCGCTACGCGCACGAGGTGCGCGGCCGGGTGCTGGACCTCCTGGAGACCAGCCCGCTGGAGGGCGCACCGCTGCTGGACGCCGGCTTCGGCTTCGGCATGGTCGTGCAGCACGAGCAGCAGCACGACGAGACCATGCTGATCACCCACCAGCTGCGCCGGGGGGCCGCCGTGCTCGCCGCTCCGCCGCCGCCCGCCGCGGGCGCCGGACGGCTGCCCGCCGACGTGCTCGTGCCCGCCGGCCCGTTCACGATGGGCACGGACACCGAGCCGTGGGCGCTCGACAACGAGCGGCCCGCCCACGTCGTCGACCTGCCGGCGTACCGGCTGGACACCACGCCCGTCACGAACGCCGCCTACCAGGACTTCCTCGCCGACGGCGGCTACGACGACCCGCGCTGGTGGACGCCCGAGGGCTGGCAGCACCGGATGGACGCCGGCCTCACCGCCCCCCTCCACTGGACGCGCGAGGGCGGGCAGTGGCTGCGCCGCCGGTTCGGCACGGTCGAGCCCGTGCCGCCGGAGGAGCCCGTCCTGCACGTCAGCTGGTACGAGGCCGACGCGTACGCCCGCTGGGCGGGCCGGCGGCTGCCGACCGAGGCCGAGTGGGAGAAGGCCGCCCGGCACGACCCGGCCTCCGGGCGCTCCCGCCGCTTCCCCTGGGGCGACGGCGAGCCCGGCACCGAGCACGCCAACCTCGGCCAGCGGCACCTGCAGCCCGCACCCGCGGGCGCCTACCCGGCCGGCGAGGCGCCGTGCGGTGCCCGGCAGTTGATGGGCGACGTGTGGGAGTGGACGGCGAGCGACTTCCGCCCCTACCCCGGTTTCCGGGCCTGGCCGTACAAGGAGTACTCGGAGGTGTTCTTCGGGCCGGAGTACAAGGTGCTGCGCGGCGGCTCGTTCGCCGTGGCGCCGGTCGCCTGCCGGGGCACCTTCCGCAACTGGGACTACCCGGTCAGGCGGCAGATCTTCGCCGGCTTCCGCACCGCCTGCGACCAGGACGCCTCCTGATGTGCCGCCACCTCGCGTACCTCGGGCCGCCCTGCCCGGTGGGCGCCCTGCTCGTCGACCCGCCGTTCGGGCTCGTCCGGCAGTCGTGGGCGCCGCGGCGGCAGCGGTACGGCACGGTCAACGCCGACGGTTTCGGCCTCGGCTGGTACGCCGACGGCGACGAACGCCCGGCGCGCCACCGCCGGGCCGGGCCGGTCTGGGCCGACGGGACCTTCGCCGACCTGGCCCGGGTGGTCCGCACCCGGGCCCTGCTGGCCGCCGTCCGCTCGGCGACCGCCGGGTGCGCGCCCGGCGAGGCCGCGGCGGCGCCGTTCGCCGAGGGGCGCTGGCTGTTCAGCCACAACGGCGCGCTGCCGGGCTGGCCGGAGCAGTACGGTCCGCTGGCCGCGACGCTGCCGCCCGCCGACCTGATGTCGCTGGAGGCCCGCAGCGACTCCGCCCTCCTGTGGGCGCTCGTGCTGGCCCGGCTCCGCACCGGCGCCGAGCTCGGCGAGGCGCTCGCCGACACCGTGCGGGAGGCCGCGAAGCACGGCGAGGGCGGCCGGCTCAACCTCCTGGTCACCGACGGCCGTTCGATCGCCGCCACGGCCTGGGGCGACACGCTCTTCCACCGCACCGGGCCCGGCGTCGTCGTGGCCTCGGAACCGTACGACGACGAGCCCGGCTGGTCGGAGGTGCCCGACCGCACCCTGCTGCTCGCCACCCCGGCGGGCGTCACCCTGCACCCCATCGACCGCCCGACGCGAGAGGACGAACCGACGTGAGCGCCTTCGACCTGACCCGCCTGCTGCCTGCCGACCACTTCAGCCACGCGCTACGGCACGACGTGCAGCGGGGTCTGACGGCGAGTCCGAAGTGGCTGCCGCCGAAGTGGTTCTACGACGCCCGCGGCAGCGAGCTGTTCGAGGAGATCACCCGGCTGCCGGAGTACTACCCGACCCGCGCCGAACGCGAGATCCTCACCGGGCACGCCGGGGACATCGCGGCGCTGACCCGCGCCCGCACCCTCGTCGAGCTGGGCTCCGGCTCGTCCGAGAAGACCCGGTTGCTGCTGGACGCGCTGCGCGACCTCGGCACGCTGGGCACCTACGTGCCGGTCGACGTCAGCGAGAGCGCGCTGGAGGCGGCGGGCGCCGCGCTGACCGCCGACTACCCGGGGCTGGCCGTGCACGCGGTGCTGGCCGACTTCACCCGCGGCCTCGGCCTGCCGCCCGGCGGCGGCCCGCGGCTGCTCGCCTTCCTCGGCGGCACCCTCGGCAACTTCCTGCCCGAGGAGCGGGCCGGCTTCCTGCGGATGGTGCGGGCCGCCCTGGAGCCGGGCGACGCCCTGCTGCTCGGCACCGACCTGGTGAAGGACCCGGCGGTGCTGGTCGCCGCGTACGACGACGCGGCGGGCGTGACGGCGGAGTTCAACCGCAACGTGCTGAACGTGCTCGACCGCGAGCTCGACGCCGACTTCGACCCGGAGACCTTCGAGCACGTGGCGCACTGGGACGCCGAGCAGGAGTGGATCGAGATGCGGCTGCGCTCGACGCGCACGCAGACCGTGAAGATCCCCGCGCTGGACATGCCGGTGCACTTCGAAGCGGGCGAGGAGCTGCGCACCGAGGTCTCGGCGAAGTTCCGCCGGGAACGGGTCGCCGCCGAGCTGGCGGCGGCCGGGATGCGGCTCTCCCACTGGTGGACGGACGGCGGCGGACGCTTCGGCCTGTCGCTGGCCGAACCGGCCTGATCGTTCAGATCCTGAAGGCTAGGCCAGGGGGCTATGTCGCATATTTCGGGTACGGCTTACAAGTGATGAACGGTTCGGAGGTACGATCTCGACGCCTCTCTCAATGTTGAGTACACAGGAGTCAGATCGTGAGCGTCACCCAACAGCCCGTAGCGGCCCGTACCCAGGCCCCCGACCGGCTCGGCTTCGTGGTCTTCATCACGGCCGCGGCCGCCCTCGGCGGCTTCCTGTTCGGCTACGACAGCTCGGTGATCAACGGCGCCGTCTCCGGCATCCAGGGCAGGTTCGGGATCGGGGACGGCACCACCGGCCTGATCGTCTCCTCCGCGCTGCTCGGCTCCGCGCTCGGCGCCGCCCTGGCCGGCCGCTTCGCCGACCGCTACGGGCGCATCCGCGTCATGAAGGTCGCGGCGGTGCTGTTCGCGATCAGCGCGGTCGGCTCGGCGGTGCCCTTCTCGCCGTGGGACCTCGCCTCCTGGCGGGTGCTCGGCGGCGCCGCCATCGGCATCGCCTCGGTGATCGCGCCGACCTACATCGCGGAGGTCGCCCCGACGAAGTACCGCGGGCGCCTCGCCTCCTTCCAGCAGGCCGCGATCGTGCTCGGCATCGCCGTCTCGCAGCTGGTCAACTGGCTGCTCGCGGAGTCCGCGGACGGCGACACCCGCGGCCACCTGCTCGGCCTGGAGGCCTGGCAGTGGATGCTCGGCATCTGCGTCGTGCCGGCCGTGGTCTACTTCGTGCTCGCCGCGATGATCCCCGAGTCGCCGCGCTTCCTGATCTCCGCCGGCCGTCTGGACGAGGCCCGCACCGTGCTGCGCGAGGTCGAGGGCGCCGGGGCCGACACCGAGGGCCGGATCGCCGAGATCCGGGGCCTGATCGACACCGACCACCGGCCGCGCTTCCGCGACCTGCTCGGCGGCCGCACCGGTCTGCTGCCGATCGTCTGGGTCGGCATCGGGCTGTCGGTGTTCCAGCAGCTCGTCGGCATCAACGTGATCTTCTACTACTCGTCGATCCTGTGGCAGTCGGTCGGCATCGACCAGAGCAACTCGCTGATGATCAGCTTCGTCGGCTCGGTGATCAACATCGCCGGCACGGTCATCGCGATCCTGCTGGTCGACCGGATCGGACGCAAGCCGCTCGCCCTGATCGGCTCCGCCGGCATGGCCGTCACCCTCGGCGCGGCCGCCTGGGCGTTCAGCTCCGCCACCGGCACCGGCGACGACGTCTCCCTGCCCGACCTGCAGGGCACCGTCGCCCTGGTCGCGGCCAACCTCTTCGTGCTGTTCTTCGCGCTCTCCTGGGGCGTCGTCGTCTGGGTGATGCTCGGCGAGATGTTCCCCAACCGGATCCGCGCCGCCGCGCTCTCCGTCGCCGCCTCCGCGCAGTGGGTCGCCAACTGGGCGATCACCGTGTCGTTCCCGGCGATGTCGAAGTGGAACCTGTCGGCGACCTACGCGATCTACGCCGCGTTCGCGCTCGGCTCGCTCCTCTTCGTGGCCCGCTTCATGAAGGAGACCAAGGGCGTCCGCCTGGAGGACATGGGCTGAACCGCGCCCTCCGCACCGCGCACTCTCCGCAGGGCGTCCGCCGCACGGCGGGCGCCCTCGCGCGTCCGGTCACCCTAGCGCCGTTCCGGCCCGGCCGGTGGGGTAATCCGACACTCCGCGCGGCCGTGCCGGACCGTCCGGTACCCATGGAGTCAGGGAGGGATGTGTCCTTGATCTTCAGCCGGAATCGCACCCGCAGGCCGGTCGCCGCCGCCTGCCCCTACGCCCACCACCCGGCCGCGGCGCCCCTCGCACCGCCCGCGCCGGGGTACGTCGCCGGGTCCGTGCCGGGCGAGGCCGTCGCCTTCGTCCGGCAGTTCCACCACGAGCAGCCGGACGCGGGCGACCCCGCACCGCGCGTCCGGCAGGTGCTCTCCGAGCTGGAGCGCACCGGCACCTACCGGCACACCCCCGAGGAGCTCGCCTTCGGCGCCCGGCTGGCCTGGCGCAACGCCGCCCGCTGCATCGGACGCCTCTACTGGCGCAGCCTGGTCGTCCGCGACCTGCGGCACGTCGACACGCCCGACGCGATCGCCGAGGAGTGCTTCGAGCACCTGCGGGCCGCCACCAACGGCGGCCGGATCCGGCCCGTGGTCACCGTCTTCGCCCCGGACCGGCCCGGCCGGCCCGCCCCCCGCATCCTCAACCAGCAGCTCGTCCGCTACGCCGGCCACCGCGGCGACGACGGCCGGTGGACGGGCGACCCGGCCGGCGGCGCCCTCGCCGCGCAGGCCCGGGCGCTCGGCTGGAAGAGCGGCGAGGACCGTTTCGACGTCCTGCCGCTGCTCGTCCGGCAGCACCCCGGCGCCGACCCGCAGTGGTACGAGGTGCCCGACGACGCCGCGCTGCAGGTGCCGCTGCACCACCCCGGGCACGACTGGTTCGCCGCGCTCGGACTGCGCTGGTACGCGGTGCCGGCGATCAGCGACATGACGCTGGAGATCGGCGGCGTCCGCTACCCGGCCGCACCGTTCAACGGCTGGTACATGGGCACCGAGATCGGCGCCCGCAACCTCGCCGACGCCGACCGCTACGACATGCTGCGCGAGGTCGCCCGGCGGCTCGGCCTCGACACCGCGTCCGACCGCACCCTCTGGCGCGACCGGGCCCTCGTGGAGCTCAACGTCGCGGTGCTGCACTCCTTCGAACGGGCCGGCGTGACCATCGCCGACCACCACACGGAGTCGGCCCGCTTCCTCACGCACATCGACCGGGAACGGCGGCAGGGCCGGCCGACGCCCGCCGACTGGAGCTGGATCGTGCCCCCGGTCTCCGGCGGGATCACCCCGGTCTACCACCGCTACTACGACGCGGTCGACCCGCGGCTGAGACCGGCCTTCCTCGCCCGCGAACCCGGCTGAGCACCGCGGCCGGACGGGCGGCCCGCGCACCACCGGGGCCGGTAATTCGGTGGCGCCCCCTCCCCCGTGTCACGACAATGCGCGGGTGGATCGGACGATGCAGCGCACGGTGACGGCAGTGGTGACCCTCGACGGCGAGCGGCTCGGGGAGGTCGGCCCCTTCCCCGTGGCCCACCCGCGCTGGCAGGAGGTCGGCGAGGTCGCGGCCGTCCTGGAGCAGCGGCTCGGGGTGCCCGTGCTCGTGCTGCGCCTGCTCTCCGTGGAGGGCGGGGACGGCGGCCGCGGCGGCCACGTCGCCTACCACGCGGAGGCGCTGGCCGGCCCGGCCGTGCCGCTCGCCGAGGGCGCCCGCACCGTGGGGCCCGACCCGCTGCGCGCCGCCTGGGCCACCCCGGACGGCCTTCGCTCGGCCCTCGGCTGGGCCGGGGACCGGCTGCGGGACACCGGTCGGCCCCCGACCGGCCCCGCCGAGCAGGTGAAGACCTGGAACCTCTCCGGGCTCACCCGTATCCCGACCGCGCAGGGCCCCGCCTGGCTCAAGACCACACCGGTGTTCGGCGCCGACGAGGCCCGCATCATCGCCCTGCTCGCCTCGGTGGACCCCGGCCTGGTGCCGCCCGTGCTCGGGTCGGCGGAGGGCCGGGTGCTGCTCGACCACGTGCCGGGCGAGGACTGCTGGGGCGTGCCGGACGACGCCATGCTCGGCGCCGTCGACCGGATGGTCGCCGCCCAGGCCCGGCTGGCCGGGCACCCCGGACTGCAGGACCTGCGCGACCAGTCGCCGCCGCGGGTGCTGGCAGCGGCCGCCGCCCTCCTGCCCCGCCTCGACGACCTTACGGCCGACGAGCGGGCCGCCGCGCACCGCCTCCTCGACCGGCTGCCCGCCGACATCGCCGGGCTGGAGGCCTGCGGACTGCCCACGACCCTGGTGCACGGCGACTTCCACCCCGGCAACTGGCGCTCCGACGGGAGCCGCACGGTCGTCGTGGACTTCTCGGACGCCTGCCTCGGCCACCCGGCCTTCGACGGGCTGCGGCCGCGCGACTTCGTCGACGGGGCCCGCTGGGCGGACGTCCGGAACGCCTGGGCCGGTGCCTGGTCGGCGGCCGTGCCGGGCAGCGACCCGCTGCGGGCCCTGGAGCTGGCGGAGCCGCTGATGCACCTCGCCTACGCGGTGCGCTACCAGGAGTTCCTCGACGGCATCGAGCCCAGCGAGCGGATCTACCACGAGGGCGACCCGGCGGCCGAGGTGCGCGCCGCCCTGGCCGCCGCCGCACGGACGGCCTGACCGGGACGGCCTGACCGGGGTGGCCTGACCAGGGCGGTCGCAGCAGCGCGGTCAGTGGCCGCGGTCGTCCAGCAGGGCGCAGACGAAGTCCTCCTGGACGGCGCGGAGCCGGGCCAGCAGCGCGGGCCTGGTGGACTGCGAGACCTGCTCGGTGACGGAGAACGCCAGCGCCGCACTGCCGTCCGGGGTGGCGACCGCGAGCTGGGTGTAGCCGGCGGTGTTGCCGGTGTGGCCGTACACCACGCCGCAGCGGGTGGTGTAGCGGAAGAGGGCCAGGCCGGCGGCGTTGGTGCCGGGCCCGGCGGGCTCCGAGCTGCCCTCGACGAACGTCCGCTGCTGCTGCCGCACCTCGGGCCCGGTCAGCCGGCCGCCGCCGTACGCGCGGATGAAGGCGGCGAGGTCGCGCGGGGTGGAGACGATGCCGCCGGAGGCCCACGCCCCGGACGCCCCGAAGAGCGTGGAGACGTCGACGGGCGGGTCGGGCAGGACCGTGTCGTAGCCGTGCAGGTACGGCTCGGGGAGCTCGTAGCCCTGCGGGAGGCTCGTCTCGTGCAGGCCCAGCGGGCGGTACACCAGCCGGGCGAGGAGCTGCTCGTACGGGCGGCCGGTGGCGGCCTCCGCCATCAGCGCGACGGCGATGTTGTCGGAGTTGGAGTAGGCGTACCGGCTGCCCGGGGTGAAGAGCAGGTCCTCGCCGGCGACGTAGTCGAGCAGGTGCCGGGAGTCGAAGACGTGGTGCGGGTCGGCGGTGATGACCGCCCGGAAGTCCGCCGAGTTGCTGTAGTCCGGCAGGCCGCTGGTGTGCTGGAGGAGCTGGCGGAGCGTCACCGCGTGCCAGTCGGCCGGGAGGCCGGGCAGCCGCTGCCCGACGGTGTCGTCGAGGCCGAGCACCCCGCGGTCGACCAGGCGCAGGGCGACGGCGCCGCTGAAGGCCTTGGCCGCGCTGGCGATCCGCATGTAGTCGGTGCTGCGGGGCGCCCGGCCGCCGAGCTCGGCGACGCCGGCCCGGACGACCTCGGTGTGCCGGCCGCGGCGGAGCACCACGATGGCACCGGGCGGGCCGCCGGGGGTGTCGACCAGCTCCTGCAGGCGCTGCTGCAGGTCGGGAGCGGCCGGGCGGCCGCCGGCCACGGCCGGTGCGGGGAGCAGGCCGACCAGCGCGAGACCGGCGGCGAGGACGACCGCCGGGCGCAGCGGGCGGGGGCCGCGGGGACGGCGTGACGGGCGAGGGCGTGGGGACACGGGACGACCTCCGGAGGGGACGGCCGGCCGGTGGCCCGGCCGTGCTGGCCGACAGAACGTGACCGTCCGTCAGGTCCGGCAAACCCCGGACGGCCCGGTGTGACCCGTCGGGGCGAAGGCCGGTGCGCCGGTCGGGGCCGCAGAGCTCGGGGCTCGGGGCTCGGAGCTCGGAGCTGCAGGGCTCAGGGGCGGTGGCGCAGGGCGAGGCCGTCGAGGAGAGCGGCCAGGCCGGTCTCGAAGGCTCCTTCGTCGATGGCGCGGTGGTGTTCGGCGAGCAGGTGGGCCTCGCCGAGGTGGGGGTAGTCGGCGGCGTAGACGGCGGCGTCCTCGGGGAAGCCGCCGGCGAAGGAGCCGAGGGCGGAGCCGGTGATGAAGTAGCGCATGAGGGCGCCGATGCGGGTGGCCTGGCCGCGCGGCCAGCCGGCGTCGACGAGGCAGCCGAAGACGGCGTCGGCGAGGCGGAGCGCGTTGGGGCGGCGGCCGGGGCCCTGGGCGAGGACGGGCACGACGTTGGGGTGGGCGGCGAGGGCCGCACGGTAGGAGCGGGCCCAGTCGCGCAGGGCGGTGCGCCAGCTCTCCGGCGCGTCGAACATCGACAGGTCGACCTCGCCCATCACGCTGTCGACGACGGCGTCGAGCAGGTCGTCCTTGGTGGCGAAGTGGTTGTAGAGCGAGGGCCCGCTGACGGAGAGCTCGGTGGCGAGGCGCCGGGTGGAGAGCGCGGCCAGCCCTTCGGCGTCGACCAGGGCGAGGGCGGCGGCGACGATCCGCTCGCGGCTGAGCAGCGGGGTGCGCGGGCGGGCCATGGGGGGCGGCCTCCGATCGGGTGGGTGGCCCACATTCTTGCAGGCGGCTCTTCCCCGGGCGGACCGGGTGGGGCTACAGTCCCCCTTAAAACTTGCACTGCTAGTTTAAGAGGTGTCCGCCGCCATGAACCTTGAGCTGTCCGAGGAGCAGGCCGCCGTCCGCAATCTCGCAGCCGTCTTCACCGACCGCGAGATCGTCCCCTTCGCCCGCGAATGGGACCTCGCCGAGTCCGTCGACCCGGCGATCGTCGGCCGGCTCGGCAAGCTCGGCCTCCTCGGCCTCACCATCCCCGAGGAGTACGGCGGCAGCGGCGGCGACCACCTCGCGTACTGCCTGGTGCTGGAGGAGCTCGGCCGCGGCGACTCCGCCGTGCGCGGCATCGTCTCCGTCTCGCTCGGCCTGGTCGGCAAGTCCGTCAACGCGTACGGCACCGAGGAGCAGAAGCAGCACTGGCTGCCCCGGCTGACCTCCGGCGAGGCGCTCGGCTGCTTCGGCCTCACCGAGCCCGGCACCGGCTCCGACGCCGCCAACCTCACGACCCGGGCCGTCCGCGACGGCGGCGACTGGCTGATCAGCGGCAGCAAGACGTTCATCACCAACGGCACCCACGCCGACGTCGCGCTCCTCTTCGCCCGCACCGGCGGACCCGGCCACCGCGGCATCACCGCCTTCCTCGTGGAGACCGGCCTGCCCGGCTTCGGGCGCCGCACGATCCACGGCAAGCTCGGCCTGCGCGGCCAGGCCACCGCCGAACTCACCCTCGACGCCGTCCGGGTGCCCGACAGCGCCCGCCTCGGCGACGAGGGCCAGGGCTTCAAGGTCGCGATGTCCGCCCTCGCCAAGGGCCGCATGTCGGTCGCCGCCGGCTGCGTCGGCATCGCCCGCGCCTGCCTGGAGGCCGCCGTGAAGTACGCCGGCGAACGCGAGCAGTTCGGCCGGCCGATCGCCGGCCACCAGCTCGTGCAGGACCTCCTCGCCGACATCGCCGTCGACGTCGAGGCCGCCCGGCTGCTCACCTGGAAGGTCGCCGACCTCGTCGACCGCGGCCTGCCCTTCGCCACCGAGTCGTCCGTCGCCAAGCTCTTCGCCAGCGAGGCCGCCGTCCGGGCCGCCAACAACGCGCTGCAGGTCTTCGGCGGGTACGGCTTCATCGACGAGTACCCCGTCGGCAAGTACCTGCGCGACGCGCGCGTCATGACCCTCTACGAGGGCACCAGCCAGATCCACAAACTGCTGATCGGGCGATCCCTGACCGGCGTCAACGCCTTCTGACCCCACCCTCACGACGAAGGAGCACACCGACGTGCGACCCGTCCACTTCGCCGCCGCCCGCCGCACCCCCATCGGGAAGCTGCGCGGCGCACTGTCCGCCGTCCGGCCCGACGACCTGTCGGCCGCCGTCCTCACCGGGCTGCTCGCCGACGTGCCGCAGCTCGACCCGGCCCTGATCGACGACGTCTACTGGGGCGCCGCCAACCAGTCCGGCGAGGACAACCGCAACGCCGCCCGGATGGCCGTCCTGCTGGCCGGCCTGCCCGACAGCATCCCCGGCGCCACCGTCAACCGCCTCTGCGCCTCCGGCCTGGAGGCCGTCACCACCGCCGCCCGCGCGATCGGCTCCGGCGAGGCCGACGTCGTCGTCGCCGGCGGCTGCGAGTCGATGAGCCGGGCGCCGTTCGTGCTGCCCCGCCCCGACGAGGCACTGCCGCACCGCATCGAGACCCACGACACCCGGCTCGGCTGGCGGCTCACCAACCCGCGCATGAAGGACCTGCACGGCGTGCTCTCCATGGGCGAGACCGCCGAGGAGGTCGCCGCACGGTACGGCATCACCCGCGAACAGCAGGACGCGTTCGCCCTGCGCAGCCACCGGCTCGCCGCCGCCGCCCGCAAGGACGGCCACTTCGACGCCGAGATCCTGCCGGCCGTCCGCCCCGACGGCGTCGAGGTCACCCGCGACGAGTCCGTCCGCGAGGACACCACCATGGAGCGCCTCGCCGCCCTCAAGCCCGTCTTCCGCCCCGGCGGCACCGTCACCGCCGGCAACGCCTCCCCCATGAACGACGGCGCCGCGGCGCTGCTGCTCGTCGGCGAGGACGCCCTCGAACGCCTCGGCCTGGAATCCCTCGGCCGCTACGTCGCCGGCGCCTCCGCCGGGGTGCACCCCGACGTCATGGGCATCGGGCCGGTACCCGCCACCCGCAAGGTCCTCGCCCGGGCCGGATGGCAGGTCGGCGACGTCCAGGAGGCCGAGTTCAACGAGGCGTTCGCCGCCCAGGCGCTCGCCTGCATCGGCGAGCTCGGCTTCGACCCCGCACTCGTCAACCCCAGCGGCGGCGCCATCGCCCTCGGCCACCCGCTCGGCGGCTCCGGCGCCCGCATCCTCACCACCCTGCTGCACCGCATGCGCCGCACCGGCGCCCGGCACGGCCTGGCCACCATGTGCGTCGGCGTCGGACAGGGCACCGCCGTACTCGTCGAGAACTCCTGAGAGGCACTCCCATGACACGATTCGCCGGCAAGGTCGCCGTGGTGACCGGCGCCGCCCAGGGCATCGGTGCCGCCACCGCCGAACGCCTCGCCGAGGAGGGCGCGGCCGTCGCCGTCGTCGACCTCACCGCCGAGCGCGCGCAGGCCACCGTCGACGCCATCACCGCCAAGGGCGGCACCGCCCGCGCCTACGGCTGCGACGTCGCCGACCACGACGCCGTCGAGGCCGCCTTCGCCCGGGTCGTCGCCGACCTCGGGGCGCTGCACATCCTCGTCAACAACGCGGGCATCACCCGCGACAACCTCTTCTTCAGGATGCCCAAGGACGACTGGGACGCCGTCATCACCGTCAACCTCACCAGCGCCTACAACTGCGCCCACGTCGCGCAGGCGTACATGGTGCAGCAGAAGTACGGCAAGATCGTCTCGCTCAGCTCGCGCTCCGCCCTCGGCAACCGCGGCCAGGCCAACTACGCCGCCGCCAAGGCCGGCATCCAGGGCCTCACCGCCACCCTCGCCATCGAGCTCGGCCCCTACAACATCAACGTCAACGCCGTCGCCCCCGGCTACATCGCCACCGCGATGACCGCCGCCACCGCCGAACGCGTCGGCGCCCGCGCCGAGGACCACCAGGCCATGGCCGCCGAACGCACCCCGCTGCGCCGCGTCGGCCGGCCCGAGGAGGTCGCCTCGGTCGTCGCCTTCCTCGCCAGCGAGGACGCCTCGTACGTGAGCGGGCAGACCCTCTACATCAACGGCGGCGCCCGCTGACGGCACCGCACGACCCTGACGGGCGGACGGCACGCACCACGCCGCCGCCCGTCAGGGCTGTGCGGCCAGCTTCGCCAGGTGCCGCTCCGCCGCCCGCAGCTTCCGGCCCTCCGGGCCGGGCAGGTGGGCCCGCAGCTCGATGATCTCCGGCGCGATCCGCAGCGCCTCCGCGCGGTCGCCCACCGCACGCCAGCACGCCTCCGCGTTGGTCGCGGCCCGCTGCGTCTCCGGGTCGTCCGCCCCCGAGCTGCGCAGCAGGGCGAGCGCGACCTGCCGGTACAGGTCCGCCGCCAGCACCGTCCGGCCCGCCAGACGGGAGACGTGCGCCCGCACCTGACGCACCTGCAGCACCTCGGCGGCGAGCGGCCCGTGGGTGTCCACCGCCTGTTCCTCCAGCGCGAGGGCCAGCTCCGCGGCGGAGTCGTGCTCGCCCGCGTCGGCCGCCAGCACGATCCGGCCGACGGCCTCGCGGTAGTCGGCCAGCGGGTCCTTCGCCTGCTCGCGCTCCGGCCGGGGGCCGTCCGCGGGCTCGGGCTCGGGTACCGCCTCGGCCTCGGGCTCGGGCTCGGGCTCGGATACGGCCTCGGGCTCGGGTACGGCCGCAGTCACCGGCGCGGCGGCGGGCAGCACAGCGGCGAACGGCACCTCGGCGGGCGGCGCCGGCAGTGCCTCCACCGGGGCGAGGACCTCGGCCGGGTCGGCCGCGCCGAGCGGGCGGCCCTTCACCAGCGACACCGGACGGACCGGGCGGGGCGGGGTGGGCGGCACCCCGGGCTTCAGCAGCGACACCGGGCCGCGCGGCGCGGCGGCGACCGGCTTCGCCAGCTCCACCCGCCGCGCGGCCGGTGCGGACGCGGCGGGCCGCGGACGGGCCTGCCGGTCGCCGGGGTGCCGCGGCTGCACGGCCGCCGGGCGCGGCGCGCCGCTGAGCCGGGCCTCCGTGGAGGGGTCGCCGATGCGCCGGGAGGTGTTGCGGAAGACCGGGCGGTCGGGCGCGTGCGAGACGAGCACCGCGGCCTCGGGGCGCAGCACCGACTGCACCTGGCCGCGCAGGTGCTCCGGGGCGAGGACGGGTCCGGCGCCGGGCACGCCGACGTGCAGCACCTCGATGAGCGCACGGGTGAACATGCCGACCTGGTCGGGGTCGGGGTTGACGACGGCCCACAGCGGCACGCCGTCGGTGAGCGGGGAGATCGTGCTCTGCACGAGCGGCCACGCGGTCTGGTCGGCGCTCAGGTCGGCGACGACGAGGGTGTCCCAGTCCTGCGGGCGGTGCTGGAGCTCCGCCGCGACCGCCTGCCAGGGCAGGCTCTCGTGGCCGCGGGAGTCACGCAGGGTCAGGAAGAGCTGCTCGGCGCGCCGGTCGGTGACGAGGTGCCCGCCCAGGTGCACCAGCAGCGGGCCCGGGTGGCGGGCGGCGGCGCGCAGGTGCGCGAGCACCGTCGGCGGGTCGCCGGCGCCGGGCAGGTGGACGGCGTCGACCGCGTCGGCGGCCAGCAGGACGTGCGGGGGGACGGCCGCGAGCATCGCCGACAGCACGGGTGCCTGCGCGGAGCCGCGGCCCCAGGGGCGGCGGCCGGTGCTGCCGTAGCCGCCCTCGACGACGAGGATCCGGCCGCGCAGTCCGGCGCCCATGCCGCGCAGGGGCGGCGGGGCCGGTGCCTGGGCTGCCGCGGGAACCGGGGCGGGGGGCGGAGCCGGGGGCAGGGTGACGGCCGGCATCGTCGTCGTCCAGCCGGTCGTGGGCATCGGGGCCGGCGCCTGGCGGTCGGCGGGTCCGCTGCCCGGGTCGTGGTCGAACGGTGTCCGTTCGCCTCCCCCGGAGGCCGCTGTCACGTCCGACACGCCCGGTCACCGCCCCGCCCCGCCGCCAGCAGCGACATCGTCCGTGCCTGCACAGTGACCACCACCGCGCCCCGATTTCGCCACCATACGGGGTGATCCCCCGGCGGCTCCAGGCCGGGTGCGCGAACACGCCCGGTCCGTCGCGCCGTCAGGACCGCCCGGCCGCAGCGGCACCCGTGCGCCGCGGCGGGGGCGGGGGCGGGGCGGGTGCCGGTGCCGGTGCCGGTGCGGCCGTCGGGCGGGCGGTCCGGGGCGTCAGTAGGTGACGGTGATCCGGCGGGCGGGCCCGTCGACGCGGATCAGGCCGCCGTAGGGGATCACCACCTGCGGGTCGGTGTGGCCGAGGTCGACGTCGAAGACCGCCATGGTGTCGGGGGCGTACGCGGCGAGCGCGCGCAGCACCGCCTCGCGCTGCCCGGTGCGGTGGGCCTCGCGCTCCTCCGGCGTGTGGCGCCGGTCGAACGACCAGGCCTTGGCGCGGCCCATGAGCAGCGCGGGGAACCGGGCCAGCAGGCCGCGTTCGCCCATGTTCCGCAGGAGGCGGAACACCTCCTCGCCGCCCGGGAGCTCCTCGGAGGTCTCCAGGAAGAGCACGCAGCCCTCGTACGCCTCGGGGGCGCGGATGCCGCGGTCGGCCATCATGAGCCAGCCGAGGATCTCCAGGTTGCCGCCCCAGCTGACGCCCTCGACGACCCGCTCGGGACGGTGCCACGTCCAGCCGTGCGCGGGCTGCATCGGCGGCTCGCCGGCGAACGTCGCCGGGTCGTCCCAGGGCAGGTCGATGTCGTTGAAGTCGGCGGGCTCGGTGAGCTCGTACGGCCCCGGGGTGAAGAGCGCGGCGCGGGCGGAGGCGGCGGTCACCGGGTGCAGGGCGCCGGGGCGGCCGTACTGCGTCATCACGCTCGCCCCGTGGTAGGCGACGATGCCGAGGTTCCACAGGTGGGTGAGGAGGTTGGTGTTGTCGCTGAACCCGAAGAACGGCTTCGGGTTGGCCCGGATGAGCTCGTCGTCCAGGTGCGGCAGCAGGGTGATCTGGTCGTCGCCGCCGATCGTCGCGACGACGGCCTTGATCTCCGGGTCGGCGAAGGCCGCGTGGAGGTCCGCGGCGCGGTCCTGCGGGGTGCTGCCGAACCGGCGGGTGGTGGCGTACTCCACCGGCTTCAGGCCGAACTCCTCGGCCAGGCGCCGGACACCGAGCTCGTACGGCAGCGGGAGGAGCCCGGCCAGGCCGGACGACGGGGAGAGCACGGCGATCCGGTCGCCCGGGCTCGGCTTGGGAGGGTGGACGGGAGCGGTCATGGCCCGATCCTAGGACCGGGCCACGACCGTCCTCGAACGAATTCCGGAATGCCGATCGGACCCGCCGTCAGACGACGAGCAGGGTCTTGCCGGTCGTCTCCCGGCCCTCGATCGCGGCATGGGCCCGCGCGGCCTCCTCCAGCGGCAGGCGCAGCCCGATCACCGGCCGCAGCCGGCCCGCCGCGCCCGCCGCCAGGGCCTCGGCGGTGAGCGTCCGCATCAGTGCCGGGTCGGGCCGGGACGGGCCGACCAGCTCGACGCCCCGGGCGGCGGCGAGCTCCGGCGGGATCTCCGCCCACTCCCCGCCGGCCAGGCCGTAGCTGACCATGCGTCCGCCCGGCGCGAGCAGGTCGAACGCGTGCCGCGCGATCGGGCCGCCGACGCCGTCGAGCACGACGTCCACGCCGCCGTGCGCCTCGCGCACCCGGTCCGTCCAGTCCGGCCGGAGGTAGTCGACGCCGGTCGCCGCGCCGAGCCCGGCGGCCAGTTCCGCCTTGTGCGGGCCACCCGCCGCGCCGACCACGGTCGCGCCGGCGGCGGAGGCCAGCTGCACGAGCAGGCTGCCGACTCCTCCGGCGGCGGCCTCCACGAGCACCCGGTCGCCGGCCGCCACCCGGGCGGCGCGCAGCTGGAGCAGCGCCGTCCGGCCGTCGGCGAGCAGGGCCACGGCGTCGTCGAGCGCGAGGCCGTCCGGCACCTCGAACACCCCCGCCGCGGGGACCGCCGCCCGCGCGGCGTACCCGCCGGACCCGCCGGTGGCGGTCACCACCCGGCGGCCGAGCAGCGCGTCGTCCACGCCCTCGCCGACGGCGGCGACCACCCCGCCGACCCCGTTGCCGGGGATCAGCGGCGGCCGGGCCGCGAACGGGCCCCGGCCGGACGCCCGGAACTGCGTCTCGACGAAGGTGATGTTGGCGAACGCGACGTCCACCAGCACCTCTCCCGGGCCGGGCACCGGGTCCGGCGCCTCCCCCGCCACCAGTACCCCGGGCCCGCCGAACTCCGTCAACCACACTGCCCGCACGACCGCTCCCCTGCTCGCTCCCGACCTGACGGCACCAGCGTGCAAGGTGAAGCGGACTTGAGGTCAAGCCCGTGCAGGGAGCTCCGCGCCGGGGTCGCCGCGGCCCTTCCCGGGCTCGGTACCGTCATGCCCCGGACGGTACCGAGCCCCCTGCCGTCCTGGCACGGACGACCGCGAGGGCCCGACGACCGGGAACCGCCGAACGCCACCGGTGCTCATGCTCCACCGGTGGCGTGGCCCCTGGACCGCGGGTCCTGGACCCGGCCCGGCTGCCGTCAGGCCGCCAGCAGGTCGCGCAGCAGCGCCACCGTGTCCGGGTCGAGGTCGCGGCCGGTGCGCCGGCTCAGCGCGTCCAGGCGGTTGACCGCCCGGACGAGCTGGTCGCGGGCGCCGACCGAGGCGTAGGCGTAGAAGAGGTCGCGGTGCAGCAGCTCGACGTCCGGGGCGACCGCGAGCCCGCGGAAGATCGCGGCCTCGGCGGTGCGGTGGTCGCCGTACTGCAGCCGGCGGGCGGCGAGTTCGTGCGCCGTGTCGACGATCGCGGCGATCATGTCCTGCCGCTCGGCCTCGGCCCAGCCGTACGCGTCGGCGGGGGCCTCCGCGAACGGTGCGCCGCGCACCAGCGCCAGGGCGTGCGCGAGGGCCGCGTCGGCGGTCGTGCTGGTCGAGCGCATGCCGCGCCGGTAGAGACTGCGGAACTCGTCCCAGTCGCAGGTCACCGTGGGGGCGAAGGTGTAGCCGTCGGGCCGGTCGATCCGCAGGAACGGGCGCCCGTCCGGGGCACCGCCCAGCCAGGCCGCCAGCCGGGTCAGCCGGCCGGGCAGCGGACTGGTCGGCGCGTGCCCGTCGGCCGGGTCGGCGAGGTGGGCGCCGCCCGGGTGCAGCACCTGGTCGAGCGCGGTGTGCTCGACCCCCGGACGCAGCGCCAGCAGCGCGGCCAGCTCGGTGAGGCGCGGCACGGCGGCGGGCTCGGCCGTGCCGGCCGCGCCGCTCACGTCGACCGGACCGAGCAGCCGGATGCGGGGCGCCGTCCGTCCCGCGTGGGCCTCCGGCGAGCGGAGGATGGCCAGCAGGTCGGCGCTGTCGGTGCGGCCCTGCCCCGAGGGGCGGCCCGGGGCGGGCGGCGCGGCCGTGTCCGGCGCCGGGTCGTGGGTCGGCACCGGCTCCGGCGCCCGCTCGGGCAGCCGCCCGGGCACCGGCTCCGCCGCACGGGCCGGCGGCGCCGGCGGCAGCGCGGCGGACTGCTGCGGGAGCGACGGCTGGGGGAACGGCGGCTGCGGGTGGCCGCTGCCGGAGGCGTGCCGCCCGGCGCCGTTGGCGCTGTGCCGGGCCGGCCGCGGGTCCGCCGGAGGGACGGCCACCGCACTGTCCTGCGGAACGGCGTACGGGTGCGCAGGCGGCGCGGCCTGCGGACCGGGCTGCGGACCGGGCTCCACGGCCGGCAGCACCGGCTGCAGGGGAGCCACCGCCTGCGGCGGGGTCGCCGTCGGCACCGTGCCCGCGAACGGGCTGACGCCGGTGCCGATCACCCGGGTGACCGGGCGCGGCGCGGCGCCCCCGGCCTCGGCCGGCCCGTCGGCGGACGGCGCCCCGACGGAGACCGGCACGAGGTGCTCGACCGGTTCGAGGTCGGTCCCGGGGCCGTCCAGCGTCCACTCCGGCGCCGGGTGCTGCGCGGTGTCGCCCGAGGTGCGGACCAGCTCGCCGAGGTGGGCGTACTGGACGGCGTCGAGGCGCTGCAGCTCGACCTGGAGGTGCAGGCCCGGCAGGGTGGCCGCGCCGGTGCTGGGCAGGGTCCAGCGCGCCACCGGCCCGGCACCGCGCTCGGGCGCGCGGGTGACCACGGAGACACAGCTGCGCGGCTTGGCGTCCAGCAGCCGGCCGAGTTCGGCGGGCACGTCGCCGTCCGGGGGCTGGGCGGAGAGCACGATCTCCGGCACCCACGACTCGTCGGCCGCCCCGCGGCTGCGGGCGTCGCGCGGACTGCTCGCCTCCGCCGCCACGAGCGTGGCCCGCGCCCGGGCGGCCCGCGGGCCGACGGCGCCGAGCGCCTGCTCCAGCGAGTCGTAGCGGTGCACGCGTTCGGCGGCCCGGCCGGCCACCGGCAGGTCGTCGAAACCGACCAGGTGCAGGTGCAGGCGGTCCGCGAGCGGGCTGTGCGCGAGTTCCACGGCCAGGGTGCGCAGCACGTCGCGGGCGTCGTCGGGGTGTCCGGCGAGGTGCACCAGCCGCACGGTCTCCAGGTCGGCGAGCACGATCGAGCCGTCCGGGGCGACGCCCAGGGTGACGAGTGCCGGGTAGGGTGCCGCGGCCTTCGCGGCCTGCCCGGGCGACAGCAGGTCGGAGGAGTCCTCCGGGCACCACCACACGTTGTTCGCGTGCGCGGCGCGGAACGGCGCGATCGGCACCGCCGGTGCGGCCAGGTGGAGTTCGACGGTGCGGCCGGGGGTGATCCGGGCGGCCACCAGCACGGGCAGCCGCTTGCCGGTGCGCACGGTGTTGCGCGCCAGGGTGCGCAGCGCGCGGTCCAGCAGCTCCAGGGCGGGCACGTTCTGCCGGGCCTTCAGCTCGGCCTCGAAGGCGGCGGCCGGGGCCTCGGGCATGGCGATGCGGTGCCGCGGGCGCCGGGCCCGCTGCTGGTCGCCGCGGCGGCGGGCGACCGCCCCGACCATGACGGCGGCGAGCAGCACGCCGATGGTCGAGGCGGCGAGCGCGGTGCTGTAGTCGTCGGACGGCTGCTGCGCCGGGTCGGCGGCGGCCGGGGCCTGCGGGCCCTGCACGGGCGCCGACGGTGCGGGCGTCGCGGGTGCGGATGCGGCGGGTGCGGGGGTCGCGGGTGCGGGCAGGGCCGGTGCCGGGGTGGCGGCCGGCGGCTGCCCGGCCCCGTCCGGCTGCTCCCCGGGCTGCTGCGGCACGGTCGGCGGGGCCGGCTGGTCGGCCCGCGCCCCGGGGATGGCCAGCACGGTGCCGGGCACCAGGACGTCCGGGTCGGTCAGCCGCTCGCCGTCGGGCGCGCGGACGCCCTTGTTGGCCTCGAAGAGCCGGGGCCAGGCGTCGCCGCTGCCGAGTTCGCGCTGGGCGATGCCGGAGAGGCTGTCCCCGGGCGCGACCGTGACGGAGGCGTGCTGCGGTGCCGGCGGCTCCGCGGCGGGCTGCTGCGCGGGGGCCGCGTCGGCCTTCGCCCCGGCGGGCATGAGCAGCTTCCACCCGGGGTGGATCGGCCGGTCGGCGTCGAAGCGGCGGCCCGCATCGTCCATCACCCGGCCCTTGTTGAGGTCGGCGATCTCCTGCCACCGTTCGCCCGAGCCGAGTTGGTGCTCGGCGATCGACCAGAGGCTGTCCGCGGGGCGGGTGTCGCGCACCGTGTACGTCGGCCGGTCGAGCGCGGGTGCGGCCGGCGCGGCGGCCGGGGCCGCGGCGGGCAGGGCGGCGAACCCGCCCGCGGCGGGCAGGGCGAGGGCCGTGGCGGCGGTACGGGTGCCGTGCTCCGGGGCCGCGGCGAACGCCGAACCGGCCACCGGCAGCAGGGCGATCACCGAACCGACCAGGCCCGCCGCGAGCCGCTGGCTCCAGCCGAACGCCGGGATCCGCCGGGCGACCCGGCCGCGCAGCTGCGCGGGGATCTCCAGCAGCACCGCGAACGCGAAGCAGAGCCACGCGATCCAGCCGACACCGACCAGTGCCCACAGGAACAGCCGGCCGTCGTCGGGGGTGGTGAGCAGCTCGGCCACGCTGCCGCCCGTCTCCGGGCCGCCCGCCGAGGTGACGGCGAGCGTGCCGTACAGCAGCACGGCCGGCAGGCCGGCGAGCAGGACGAGCAGCACCGCCAGGGAGGCGAGTGCCGCGGCCACCGAGCCGGCGCGGCGGCGACGGCGTACCGGAACGGGTCTGCGGTTGCCGCCCGGTGGCGTCCCGTGGCCCGGACGGGCCCTGTGTGCGGGGTCGTTGGCTCGTCGCGCGGCCATCAGCCGTTCTCCGCTTCCGTGATGCCGTGCACGAGGGTGGCCCTGCCGGACCCGTGCACCTCGAGATGGGTGAAGTCGGGGAGCACCCCGCCGAGCAGGGCGGTGGTGTAGGTGCCGGTGGCGTGCACCTCGACGGTGCCGTCGTCCACCAGGCGGGTCTCGGCGGTCAGGCCGTAGGGCCTCAGGTAGGCCGCGGCGGCCTCGGCCGCCGGGCCGTCGAGGATGCGGTAGCCCTTGCCGGACAGCACCGCGTCGACGTCCAGCTGCTGGACGGCGGCGCGGGCCGCCTCCTGCGCGCGGGCGTCCGCGCGCTCGACGGCACGCAGCCGGCCGCCGAGGTCGAGCACGATGCCGACCAGGATGAGCAGGGCGGCCGCGCAGATGGCGATGTACACCGACAGCGCGCCGTCGTCCGGCCGCCCGCGGCGCCGCCGGATGCTCCCCCGGTGTGTCATCGGACCCCCCTGCCCCTTCGTGTTCGTACGCTCAGTCACCGCGGTAGCGGTCGACGACCGAGGTGAACGTGCCCGTCATGGTCTTGTTGCCGTGCAGGGCGTCCACGCCCAGCAGGTCCCGCAGCGGCACCGCGCACCGCACGGTGACGGTGACGGTGTCGAGGTCGCCGCCGGGGCCCGCCATGGTGCCGAACGCGACGGGCGACTGCGCGTCCTGCCCGCACTGCACACCGCGCCGGCCGAGGACCTCCCGTACGGCGTCCTCGGCGGCCGAGCGGGCGCCCTCCTCGGTGCGGGCGAGCGACGCGGCCCGGGCGCCGGCCCGGGCCGCGGCGTCGACGACCGCACCGGTGCTCTGCACCCGCCCGGCGGCGACGACGATCAGCACGAACGCGAGGACGACCGGCAGCAGCATCGCCGCCTCCACCGGTACGGCTCCCGCGTCGCGCCGCCGCGCCGCCGCCGGGGCGGGTGCGCTCACGGCTGCGCCCCCTGCGGGACGAACCGCTCGCGCGGTGCGCTGAGCGTCTCGGTGATGCGCAGCCCGTCGAAGAACGGCAGCACCGACTGCGGGCGCACGGTCACCGTCATCTTCTGCACCTCGTCGTCCGATCCGGCGTGGTCGACGCTGTCGAGCTGGGCGAGCCTGCCGAACCGCCCGAGGAACTCCGCCACCCGGCCGTCCCCGGCGTCCGCGGTGGCGCCGAGTTCCCGGCCCGCGTCGACGCCCTCGCGCAGCGCGGTGAGGGCGACCTGGTCGGCGTACCACCAGAGCGAGGCCTGCACCACGAGCATGACGGCGGTCAGCACGATCGGGAACACGATGGCCAGACCGAGGACGACGGCCCCGCGGTCGCGGACGGCGTGGAGCAGGACCGGGCGGAGGCTCACGGAGCGACGCCTCCGTCGGCGGCGTCCGGGATCTCCGTGGGGATGTTGTCCTTGGCCTTTCCGGCGAGCACCTTGACGGCGGCGAGCACCGCGCCGGCGATGGCGACCATCACGATGATCGTCAGCGCGAGCTCGATGCTGATCGCCCCGCGGTCGCCGGCGGCCCGGGCGGCGCGCAGCCGGCCGAGGCGGTGGTCGAGCACCGGCCTGCCGAGCCGGGCGGGGGCGAGCACCGTCGCCAGCAGGGCGGCGAGGAGCAGGTGTGCGTGGCCGAGTGCGGCGGCGAGCACCCGCGCGGGTGCCGGGCGCCGTTCGGACGGGGTCGGGGTCTGTGCCGTGGTCGAGGTCATGGTGTGGTCTCCAGGACGGGGGCGGTCGGAAGAGGCTGCTGGGCCTCAGGTGACGTCGAGCATCTGGTACAGCGCGGGGAAGACGATCAGCACCGTCATGAGCAGGGTGAGGACGGTGCCGGGGGCGACCATCCGCTCGCTGTCGGTGTTGGCCTGCGCGAGTTCCTCGGCGAGGAGTTCGCCGCGGAGGCTCTGCGCGCGGGCACGCAGGGTGTCGTACACGGCGGCGCCGTCGGTGCCGGAGATCCGCATGATGTCGGCGAGGTCCTGAAGGGGGGTCAGGCCGAGGTCGGCGGCGAGGATGTCGAGACCGTCCCAGGGCGGCAGCCGGTCGGTGGCGGCCCGTTCGAGGGCGTCCCTGATCCGGCGGAAGACGGTGCTGCGGCCGACCGCGGCGGCCCGGCGCAGTGCCTCGGCGGGGCCGCAGTCGGCGGCGCGTTCGAGGGCCACGAGCTCCAGGTAGGCGGCGATGCCGTGCAGGTACTCCGTCCGGGCGGCCTTCGCCTCGCCCGCGACGATGCCGTCCGGCACGAACCACAGCAGCGCGGCCAGGAGCGGCCCGGCGAGGAGCGGCACCACGACGGTCAGGTGGATGCCGCCCAGCGCGGCCATCGCGGTGAGGTAGCCGGGCAGCACCAGCCCGGCCAGTGCGAACAGCAGCTTGTGCGCCATGAACCGGGCCGGGCTGCGGCCGACCAGCGCCAGCTGCCGGTGCGGGATGCGGGCACCCGGCAGGCGCAGCGAGTCGGCGCCGATCCGGTCGTACCAGGAGGTCCGCACGTCCTCGGCGGGCCGCGGGTCGGGGGTGGTGTGCAGCCGGCCCAGCGCCTGGCCGAGGTCCGGCGGGGCCGGGCGGAGTTCGGCGAGCAGCAGGGCCAGGCCGCCGGCCGCGGCACCGCCCGCCAGCACCGCCCAGGGCGAGATCATCGGGCCTCCTTGGCGGCCGGCACGGCGGTGTCGGCGGACGCCTCGGCGTCGGCGGGGGCGTCTCCGGGCATGCGGCCCGCCTTGCTGCGCCGGTCGTCCTCCAGCAGGCGCGGCAGCGGGTCGTGCGCGGCCAGCGCCCGCATCCAGGCGATCACCCCGACGAACGCGGCCGCCACCACCGCCAGCACGATCTGGCCGGTGACCGACGCGTACGGCGCGGTGTAGCGGGAGTTGAGCGCGCCCACCAGCACGACGCAGAGGATGATGCCGACCAGCCAGCGCACGGTGGTGCGGTGCTTGGCCCGGTCGGCCTCGATGGTGCGGCGCTGGCGGACCTCCTCGCGGACGGACCCGGCGAGGTCGGAGAGCGCCCGGGCCAGCCCGGGGCCGCTGTCGCCGGAGCGCAGCAGCAGGGCGGCGAGCACCTTGTCGGCCGTGGCGTCGGCGATCTCGTCGCCGAAGGCGCGCAGCGCGTCCTCGGGCCGCCAGCGCGACTGCAGCCGGGCGGCGAGGTCGGCGATCTCCGCCTCCAGGGCGGGCGGGGCGGTCCGGCGGCTGGTGATGACGGCCTGGTTGAGGCCGACACCGAGCAGCAGCACGTCGGCGAGGCGCTGGGTCCACTCGGCGAGGGCTTCCAGGCGCTCGATCCGGCGGGTGTCGGAGCGGGTCGCGTCGTACAGCCAGGGCAGGCCGAACACGGCGAGCGGCACGAGCAGCACCGTCAGCAGGATGCCGGTGAACAGCCAGGCGCCGACCGCGCCGAGCACCGCCACGACCGACTGGACGCGCCGCCGGCGGGCCGTCGACGGTGCGGCGGCGCCCGGTGCGCCGTACCAGAAGACGTGCAGCCGGCCGGTGCCGGGCGCCCTGCGGGACGACGGCCCGTCGGGTCCGGCGGGGCTGCCGACGAGTCCGGCCACCAGGGCGACCAGCCCGCCGGCGACGGCGAGTCCGCAGATCACGTACAGCAGCATCAGCGTCCGCCGCCGATCCGCAGCGGCAGCGGGGCGCCCCAGCTCCCGTACGGCGACTGCAGCAGGCCGGCGTCGAAGCCGGCCCGGCGCAGGTCGTCCAGGCACTGCGGCGGGGTGTGCGGCACGGCCCGCGGTTCGCCCTGCTCGGGGCGCGGGCCGAACACCTGGTTCATCGCGGGGCGGCCGCTCTCGCCGAGGCCGGTGATCTCCAGGACGTGCGAGACGAACCGGTGCCGGCGGCCGCCGACCGGGGTCTCGTCGACCATGGTGACGTGCACGACGAAGTCGACGGCGTTGGCGGTGAGCCGGTAGGCCAGGCTGTCGGTCATGTGCGCGCCGTATTCGAGGCACAGCTCGGCGATGCGGTCGACGACCATGTGCGGGGCGCGGGCGTGCAGGGTGCACATGGAGCCGCCCTCGCCGTTGGTCATGACGCGCAGCATCGGCACGACCTCGGCGGAGCGCACCTCGCCGACGATGATCCGGGAGAGCGTCATCCGCAGCGCGGCGGGGATGAGTTCGCCGATGGTGAGCTCGCCCGCGACCCGGCCGTCGACGCGTTCGCCGTTGCCCTCGCGGGCCTCCATCGGCACCACCTGGCGGAGGTGGCCGAGGGTGTGCAGCCACAGCTCGAACTCGGTCTCCAGGGTGCCGACCCGCTCGTCCGGCGGGATCTCGGCGGCCATCGCGCGCAGCAGGCTGGTCTTGCCGACGCCCTGGGTGCCGGTGACCATGACGTTCTTCTTGCCGCGGATCGCCGCCGCGAGGAACGCCGCGAGCGTCGCGTCGAGCGTGCCGAGCCCGACGAGGTCGCCGAGCGTCGCCGAGGCGACCCGGTGCCGCCGGATCGCCACGTACGGGCGCGGGGTGACCTCGGTCAGCGCCTGGAGGCGCATGCCGCCCTCCAGGCGCAGCGCGAGCGTCGGGCTGGCGGTGGAGAGGCTGCGCTCGCCGCCGCCGTGCTGGCGGGCCAGGTCCTGCAGCAGCTCGACGAGTTCGGCGTCGGTGTCGGCGACCGGCGGCACCTGCCGCAGCGGCTCGTTCACGCGGGAGACCCACACGTCGTCGCAGCCGTTGACCAGGATGTTCTCGATGTCCGGGTCGTCGAGGTACGGCTGGAGCCGGCCGGCCCGGAACAGCAGGTCGTAGACGGCCTCCGACAGCGCACGGTCCTGGTCGCGGGTGGGCGGGATCCCGTGGGTCTGCGCGTACGCGTCCGACCAGCGGGCGACGGCCTCCTCGATCAGTGCCCGGCCGCGCTGCCGCCGGGTGGCCCGGTCGACCTCGCCGGAGCCCTCCAGCCGGGAGAGCTGCTGGTGGAGTTCGGCGGCAACCTGGCGCTTCAGCTCGCGCGCGACCTGCTGGTCGACGACGGCCTGCACACCGGGCGGCACCGCGCCGGGCACCGGCACGCCGACCGGCTGCAGCGCGGGCACGGCCGACGCCGACCCGGGGACGGGCGAGGGACGGACCGGCCCGGTGGCGGCCGGCGCGGACCACGGCAGCGCCGACGGCCCCTGGTGGAGCGGACTACCGCGCACGCAGCACCTCCCCCGCACCGGGCAGCGGCTGCGCGTACGGCTGCGGCTGCGGCTGCGCGTACGCGGCCGGGTACGGCTGCGGCTGTGCGTGCGCCGACGGGTACGGCTGCCCGTTCGCCGGCGGCCACGAGGCCGGGGCCTGCGGCGGGAACGGCGCCGGCGCGGGCTGCTGCGGGGCGACGGGCGGGGCGATGTGCTGCGGGTAGGCCGGCGGCTGCTCGGCGGCCGGCGCCCACGGCTGCTGGGCGTGCACGGGCCCCAGCACCGGGCCGCCCGGCGTCCGGGGGGTCGGCCGGTACGGCTGCTGCGGCAGCGCCTCCGGCCGCGGCTGCGCCTGCTCGGGCGGCGGCTCGGGGGCCAGCCGTGCGCGGCGCCCGGCGGCGGCCTGCTGGATGACGTCGGCCGCCGTGCGCACCGTGCGCATCAGCTCCGAACGGACGAACCTGCGGTCGGCGGTGTCGCCGCCGTCCGAGAGGACCCGCGCGGTGCGCGGCGCGTACGGCAGCAGGCCGAAGGCGGGCAGCCCGAGCTCCCGGGCGGCCTCCGCCAGCGGGTACGGGCCCTCGGCGACCGGCAGCAGGCCGACCGCGTCGCTGCCCGACCCGGCGGCCTCCAGGTCGTCCCGCAGGGCGGCCAGCCGCGGCCGCGCGGCGGACAGCCCGCGCAGCGTCGTCCGGACGGCCGCCACGACGACGTCCGCCCGCCGGGCCAGCACCGCGCCCGGACCGGAGGCGCCCGAACGGCCGAGGTCGAGGATGACGTCGTAGCCCTGCGGGTCGAGTCCGCGGAACGTCTCCGCCAGCGGCTCCCACGTGTAGGCGAGCCCCGAGGCCTGCGCCGGGTCGGTCAGCCCGGGCAGCAGCAGGCGGTCGCCGGCACCGTCCGGGGAGAGGTCGATCAGCTGCTCCCAGACCGACTGCGCGAGCAGGCCGCGGCGGTCGGCGACGGCCAGGTTGCGCAGCCCGTACACCGCCTCGATGCGGCCCTCCAGGGCGCCGGCCAGCACCGCGCCGCCGTCCGGGTCGCACTCGGCGAGCAGCACCCGGCGGCCCGGCCGCAGCGGCCAGGAGAGCAGCAGCGCAAGGGCGGTGGTGGTGGCGCCGGGGGCGCCGGGACCGCCGACCACGGCGACGACGGCCATCAGGCCCCCCTGCTCGGGGAGCGCCCGGCGGTCGCGCGGGCGGTGCCGGACGGGGACGGGGCGGCCGGGCCGGACGGGCTCGCGAGCGCGCTCGCGGTCGCGTTCGTGGTCGCCGCGGGGCTCTCCGGGGTGCTGCCCGGGGACGGCGCAGCCCCGGCACCGGCCTGCGTGCGGGGCGCCAGGATCACCTGGAACCGCCCGGTGGCGACCCACGCGGCCAGCCGCGGGCCGTCCTCGGCCGGGACGGCGACGTCGACCACCTGGCTGCCGTCGCTGTCGGCCCGGCCCACCGTCACCACGACGGCGGTCAGCGTCTCCGGGGTGCGGGTGGCCGCCGACTGGTCGCTCTTGATGTCGGCCGTGAACACCACCAGCACCTGCAGACCCGGCTGCAGCCGGGCGGCGGGCAGCTGGGTGCGCTTGGCGGCCAGGCCGACGACCTGTCGGCCGGGCTGCAGGGCGGCGTCCGCGGTGACGTCCGCCTTCAGCAGCAGGGCGCCGCGCCTGAGGTCGGTGGTGGCCCGCAGCCCGATCGTGCGGGTGCGGTCGCGGGCGTCCAGCGGGCGCAGCGCCGGGTCGCTCGCGATGTGCGCGACCACCAGGTCGTCGGCGGTGATCGCCTGGCCCATCGGCACGTCGCGTGCGACGGCGAGGACGGCGATCCGCTGCCCCGAGCTGGTGTAGAGCACCGCCCCGCCGAGGCCGCCGGCGGCTATCAGCGCGACCGCCATCGCCAGCACCGCGGGACGGCGCCGCCGGGCCCGCAGCGTGCGCGGCGGCACGTGCGGCGCGGGGCGGGCCGGGTCGGGGGCGAGGGCGGCGCTGCCTGCGCTCGGCGTCGGGACGTTGCGTGTTTCCACCGGGCTCGGGCCTTTCCGGAGCAAATGGTCTGCGGGGTCGTACGGCGGTGCGCGGGCGGTCAGTTGAGCGCCTGCACCTCGGCGACCTTGAGCGGCAGCGGCACGTCGGTCGTCACCGCGTAGTCGACGGCGAACACCTGCGCGCCGGTGTCCGACCGCACGGCCACCACCCGCCACACCGCCCGGGCGGTGAGGTAGAGGGTCTGGTCCTGCGCGCCCGCCGAGGTGCTGCGGTAGGTGTGGCCGCACGGCGGCTGCACGTCCGCACCGGTGCCGGGCACGTACGGCGTGCCGGGCCCGGCGCAGTCGGCGCCGGGCGAGCCGTCGCCGGTGTCCCAGTGCACGGTGCGCAGTACGGCGGTGGCGGTGACGTGCATGGTGCGGCCCTGCGCGGTCGCGCTCTGCGGGCCGGAGGAGGTCTTGCTCTTCGCGTACCAGAGCCAGACCGGCACCCCGACGACGGCCGTCCCGGCCGGGGCCGCGTGCAGCTCGGGCGCATCGAAGTGGATCATCCCGAGCGCCTTCATGCCGAGGTCGTACGGGCGGTCCGGCGGCGGCGGACCGCCGGGCGGCTGCGCGAAGAACTGCGGCGGCAGCGGCGTCAGGGTGTCGCCGGTCTGACGGCAGTTCACCTCGTAGACCGCGCCGTCGGCGGGGTCGTGCCCCTCCCAGGAGGGGTCGCCGGCGGGCGGCTGCGGGTCGGAGCGGTGGTAGTAGCAGCCGTTCGCGGTGGAGAACCACCCGAGGTCGTCGTCCCAGCACGGCCACTGCTGGCCGTTCCAGGCGCACATCTGCACGCCGCCGTCCGACCCGCCCGAGGTGCCGCCGCTCCCGCCCCCGGGATCGGCGGTGCCGCCGGGCTCGGTGACGATGATGCAGATATCACGGACCGCGCAGGGATTGACGCCGCCGTCGGGGCCGTTCGCGGCGGCGGGGGATGCCGGCGCGAGGAGCAATGCCAGGAGCAGGAGAGTACGAATGAAAGCCTTCAACATGTCCGGCCCACCTCGCGCTTGAAGTCCACGATCATCCAGCGACTGTCGTTCCTCCGCAGCGAAACCGTTGCCACATAGCGGGTGAACCGCTGTTCGGGGTCCTTTAGCGTCCGGGTCGTCGCGTCGGCCTGGTGCCAATCGGCCACGTCGAGGCAATCCTCCACGACCGCGTTCTGCGGATCCAGCGTCTTCACCGTTGCCGAGTTCCGCGGAGCGCCGGTCATCACCAGCTTTGCGTCGTGCAGCTGGTGAAGGCTGGCGAGCGCCTCGCTCAGTGCTTGTCCGGTGGAGTAGGCGCGCAGTTGGGAGCCGTCCGAATCCGGCCTCCCGAAGGCCTCGACCTGGGCGTCCCACCAGGACTGATAGGTGCTCAGGACCAGTCGCCCGACCGCGCCTTCGGCCCCTTCCGTGGGCGCAGCGGCGCCGCCGCCGGAACCACTCGAAGGTGTGATGGCGGTCCCGCCCGTAACTCCCGCCCCAGGCGTACCCAGACGATCCGCGGAGCCGGCCGATCCGGTGCTCGCGCACGCACTCAGCAGCACCAGAAGTGCCGCCCCACCGACCCCAACCGCCCCAGGGCGCAAGAGATTTCCGCGCTTCCGCAATCGCCCCACCCCATCGCGCCCGACCCCGTCCGTGGCCATGGTCGCAGAAGTTGTCCGCCGCCCCCCGGTGTTGCGGGGGAGGCGTCGATTCTTCGCCTGCCCGCCTGACACGGCAACACCCCGGGGCGGTCCGACCTTACGCGTTGGGCGGATCCGTCGGGGCGTTTTCCCGCCACAGAACGGCCAACAGTTCTTCAGAAAGCGACAATCCGGCCAATGCGCCCCGCACGGCGGCGCGATTGCGCATCAGGAGTCTCCCCCCGTCCCACGGCATCAGCGTGACCGCCTGTCCGGCGGCCGCGGCGCCCCCGTCGTGGCGGGCGAGTTCGACGTCGAGCACGGGCTGGAGTTCCTGCGGGCCGATCGCGGCGGGGCCGCCGGGCAGGCCCTGGTCGAGCACCTGCCCGAGGAGGCGGCTGAACGATCCTTCCCCGCCGGGCCGGACGGCGTCGCGGCCGCGTCTGCCGGTCTGGTGGCGGCCGATCCGGCCCCAGAGCGGCACCCGGGAGTGGGCGAGCAGTTCGTTGGCGGCGTCCTCGCGGACCAGCGCCGACCAGGTGTCGCGGTCGGCGACGGCGTCGACCATCAGGAGGGTCTCCTCCTGGCCGCCGTGCACCATGGCGCTGACGACCCAGTCCCAGGCGAGGCCGCGCCGGTAGGCGTTGTCGGGGGTGGAGCCGGCGGTGACGAGGGCGAGGCGGCGGCCGCGCGGGTCGACGGCGAGCTGGCCGAGGAGGCAGACGACCAGCCAGCGGGCGGGCCGGGCCGCGGCGGCCCGCAGGGCGGTGAGCATGGCGTTGGCGTCGGCGGCGGGGTCGAGGAGGGTGAGCCGGCAGCCGTTCGGTCCGGCGTCGAACGCGCGGCCGGGGAGGGCCTCGGCGAGGGCCCGGGCGCCGGCCGCGGCCTGGGCCGAGCCGGTGTAGGTGCGGTCCGGTCCGCCGTCCGCACCGATCACGACCAGTTCGATGCCGCTGCCCACCCTGCACCATCCCCCTCCAGCATCCACCGCTTCCGGCCACAAACTACCGCCGTACGCCGTCACCGAGGGGGACCATCGGCCCTACCGGCCTCCGCCGGACCGCTCGACCATCGTGCTATGGAGTACGACGACCCCGCGGCGCAGCTCGGTGAGGACGAGTGCCGCCGCCTGCTCGCCACCGTGCCCGTGGGGCGGGTGGTGTACACGGAGCGCGCACTGCCGGCGGTGCTGCCGGTGGCGTTCGAGGTGGCGCCCGACGGGCGGCTGCTGCTGGCGCTGCAGGCGGGCTGTGCGGCGGCCCGGGCGCTCGACGGCACGGTCGCCGCGTTCCAGGCCGACCTGGTCGACCCGGTGACGCGGACCGGCTGGAGCGTGCTGGTGCACGGGCGGGCGGACGTGCTGCGGGAGCCCCCGGCGGCGGCCGGCGCACGGGGTGCCGGGGTGTGCCGGGCGGGGGTGGCGCTGACGCCGGAACTGGTCGGCGGGCGGCGGCTGGGGCCGTCCGCGGGGCGGTCACCCGCTGACAAGTGACCGACGGGTAGGCATACTCTGCGACTGTCCCCGCCGGGTGCGTCCGGCCGGGGACGACAGCCCTCGACCCCCACCTGGAGCGCACCTTGACGACGTTCGCAACCCTCGCCGACCTGACCGCCGCGGTCGGCTCCGAGCTCGGCACCAGCGCGTGGCACACCATCACCCAGGAGCAGGTGAACCTCTTCGCGGAGGCCACCGGCGACCACCAGTGGATCCACGTCGACCCGGAGCGTGCGAAGGACAGCCCGTTCGGCACGACGATCGCGCACGGCTACCTGACGCTGTCGCTGATCCCGGTGCTGGCCAAGGAGTGCTACGCGGTGGAGGGCATCGCGATGGCCCTGAACTACGGCTCGGAGAAGGTCCGCTTCCCGGCGCCGGTGCCGGTCGGCACCGCGGTGCGGGCGACGGCCGAGCTGGTCTCCGCGGACGAGGTGCCCGGCGGCCTGCAGGCCCTCGTGCGGTTCACCATCTCCAGCGAGGAGAGCGCCAAGCCGCACTGCGTCGCGGAGACGATCACCCGCTTCTACGCGGCCTGACCCACCGGTCCGACCCGGCCGCCCTGCGTGTCGCGGGCGGCCCGGGCCAGGGGTCCGCCGAACGGCCCGCGCGGCCAGGTTTCGGCCGGGCCCGCACGGGCCGGGAGCGGTAATGTCCGGTGCGACGGTCGTCGTACGGCAGCGGGGCCACCGTGCCGTTCCCGTACGCGTCCGGCCTGCCGGCCTTCGCGACCGCGGACGCCGGACGGCCACCGCCGTACGGATGTCCCGACCGTGGAGGTGCCGTGCCCAGCTCCGTTCCGTGGATCTCCCGCGCAGCCGGCCTCACCGCACGCCTGGGCACCGCCGTCACCGACGGCGGCCGTATCGGCCGGCTGCCGCGCCGCACCTGGCACCACCTGCGCACCGAGGCGTTCGGCGCCGACCCGGCCGGGGAGCGGCTGGCCCGGATCGAGCGTTCTCCGCAGTTCCGCGACGGCGCCTTCCGCAACCCGGTGCCGACCCGGCGGCTCGCCGCGGGCTGCACCCCCTTCTCCTTCAGCCGGGCGCGGTTCTCCGCCGGCCGCGCCCGCCGGGTGCCGGCCGCGCCCGTGCCGCTGCACCCGCTGCGCCCGATCGAGCTGGCGGAGCCGCCCGCCTCGGGGCTGCGGCTGACCTGGCTCTGCCACGCGACCGTGCTCGCCGAGCTCGACGGCCGCCGGGTGCTGTTCGACCCGGTCTGGAGCGAGCGCTGCTCGCCGTTCTCGTGGACCGGCCCGAAGCGGCTGCACCCGATGCCGATCGCGCTGGCCGAACTCGGCCCGGTCGACGTGGTGGTGGTCTCGCACGACCACTACGACCACCTCGACATGCCCACCGTGCAGGCGCTGGCCGCGACCGGGACGGCCTTCGCGGTGCCGCTCGGCGTCGGCGCCCACCTGGAGCACTGGGGGGTGCCGGTGCAGCGGATCGTCGAGCTGGACTGGTGGGAGTCGGCGGAGGTCGCCGGGCTGACCCTGACGGCGACGCCCGCGCGGCACTACTGCAGCCGCGGCCCGCGCACCCACCCGTACGCGCTGTGGGCGTCGTGGGTGGTGGCGGGCCCGGAGCACCGGGTGTTCCACAGCGGCGACACGGGCTACTTCCCGGGGTTCGCGGAGATCGGCGGCCGGCTGGGGCCGTTCGACGCGACGATGGTGCAGATCGGCGCGTACAGCGACCTCTGGCCCGAGGTGCACATGACGCCGGAGGAGGGTGTCCGGGCGCACCTGGACCTCGGCGGCGACCTGCTGCTGCCGATCCACTGGTGCACCTTCGACCTGGCGCTGCACCCGTGGGAGGAGCCGGCGGAACGGACGGTGGCGGCCGCTCAGGCGCTCGGTGCCCGGTTCGCGGTGCCGCGTCCGGGCGCGCCGTTCGAGCCGGCCGACCCGCCGGCGCCGGCCCTGTGGTGGCGGGCGGCCGCCGCGGTGCCGCGGGACGGCGCGGACCTGCTGGTGCCGGACGCCCCGGCCGCCGGTCCCGCCGCGGCGGCGGGCACCGGACGGGCCGCGGCCGTGGACGGCGACGGCATCACCGTGTGAGGCCCGGTGCCAGGCGGCGCCGGGCCCGTACGGCCGGCCGCGGGCGGGAGCCCGGCCGGACGGCCGGTCAGGCCGTGGGTGCGGCGCGCCGGGCGGCCTCGACCAGGGCCACCGCGGCCCGCGGGTCCGCGACCTCCACGACGAGCCGGCGGTAGCGCTCGTCGGCGAGTTCGATGACGACCGCTCCGGCCGGGTCCTTGACGTCCCAGAAGATCCACTCGCCGCCGGAGCGGAAGGTGCCCGCGGTGATGACGCCCGGCACGTGCGTGCCGCCGACCCGGATGCCCTTGGACTCGCGGACGATGCCGGGGTCGGCCGTGGCGCCGCGGACGTGCGCCAGCGGGATCTCCAGCCTGCTCCTCAGGGCCCAGAGCCGGTCGAGGCCCTCGACCTCGACGACCAGGCGGTCGCCCACGACGGACAGCTGTGCCATCTGATGACTCCTCGGGTGGTGGGGTGCGGTGCGGGTGCGGGTGGGGTGCGACGGGCCGTTCAGGGGGCGAGCCGGTCGGCCAGCGCGAGCACGGCCCCGGCGGCCGGACGGTCACCGGTGGCGCGGCTGCGCAGCCGGACTCCCAGCACGGTCGCGGCGAGTGCCTCGGCCAGCACCGGCGGCCCGGCCGGGCCGAGGACCGCGCGGATCGCGGATTCGAGGGCGGCGAAGCCCTCCTCGACCAGCGCGGCGGTCTCCGGGTCCTCGGCGGCCCGCTCCGCCGCGGCGAGCAGCAGCAGGCCCGCGGCCGGGCCGCTGTCGTAGGCCGCGGCGGCCTGCGCGAGGCCGGCCGGCAGTCCGGCGGCCGTGCCGATGGCCGCGGTGAGCGGCAGGACGTCGCGGTCGAGGTGGCGGCGGAGCGCGGCGAGGTAGAGGCCGCGCTTGCTGCCGAACACCTTGTAGAGGCTGCCCCGGTGGACGCCGAGGGCGCCGACCAGGTCGTCCACGGAGGTGCCCTCGAAGCCGCGGGCGGCGAAGAGCCGGGCTGCGGCCGCGACGGCCTCGTCCTCGTCGAAGGCGCGTGGTCTTCCCATGCGCCGTACCGTAGCGAGTTCAGGAACGATCGGTCAAGAACGACCGTTCCTGAACTCCTGCCCCCCGCACCCCGCCGCCCCGTCAGCCCGGCACCCCGTCAGCCCGCCAGCACCTCCCGCAGGGCAGCCGCCTCACGGACGGCCTGCGAGCCTCCGCCGCGTCCGGCGAACGCCGTCACCGCGGGGATCGGCCCCCGGGCGCCGACCCGCCGCGCGCAGTCCGCGGCGACCGCGACCAGCTCGCCCGCCCCGCGCGGCGGGGCCTCCGCCAGCACCGGCGGCAGCGCCGCCGCCAGCACCGACCAGACCGTGCCGTACGCGCCGGTGTCCGCCGCCGAGCGGAGCGCGTCCGCCAGGCGGTTCGGCTTGACCGCGCCGAGCCGTACGAGCTCCCCCGCCTCGCGGCCGAGCAGCGCGGTGTCGAGGTCGCCGCGGGCCGCCAGCACCAGCAGCGCGTCGACCGCGGCGGTGCGGTCCTCCCGGTGACGGGCGCCCAGCCCGTAGCCGACCGCGAGGTGCAGGGCGAGCCCGGCGGGCCCGTCCGCCTCGGCGAGGAGCGGCAGCAGCGGCGCGGCACCGCGCTCGTCCAGGTCGGCGCCGCCGGCGAAGCGCTCCAGCAGGCGCGCGGCCGTCTCCTCGCGGTGGCCCGGCATGATCGCCGCCCACCGCGGCAGGGCCGGCGGGGTCCACCACGTCCCGCGCAGCGACAGCTGCGCGTGGACTGGACCGACGAGCCGCTCGGCGTCGGGCGGCAGGACGGCGTCGACGACGGCACCGGACTGTTCCACCAGGCGCCGGTTCGGCGACCGCCGCCGACCGGTCGGCCCGCGGCCCGACGACGGCATGAGGAGGACGGACTCCTGGTGCGGCAGGCCGCCGCTCCGCAGCCAGTCGGCCAGCCGCCCGCCGGGCTCCGAGCGGAGCCGTCCGGCGGCGGCGAGCACGGCCGGGTCGGCGGTGGGCGTCACCCGCAGCAGCGCCTGCCCGAGGTCGACCGGGCCCGCGTCGACACCCTCCCGCTCGTAGCCGGCGAGCCGTTCGACGAGCACCCCGGCATCGATCGCGCCGGTGGAGAGGGTCGGGGTGGCGAGCAGGTACGGCACCGGCCGCAGGACGAGCCGCAGCACGGCCTCCTCCAGCCGGGCGGCGATCTGGGCGTCGAACGAGGTCGTCCAGTTGAACCGCAGCGGGCCGTGGTGCCGGGCGCGCGCCAGCTCGGCGGCCTTGTCGGCCGTCGTCCGCCCGGCGGCGGCCTCGGCGACCAGGCCGAGGTCCTGACGGGTGCCGAGCCGGAGCACCGGCTCCAGCGCCTCCGCGAGCACGGCACGGTCGAGCCACGCGTGGCGGACGAGGCCGTCGAACGCGCGCTCCCACACGACCGGGTCGGTGTCGCCGGCGAGCACCGCGGCCAGCTCCTCGGCGAGTTCCGCGGCACCGGCGACGGGCGGCGGCACGGGCCGCGGACGGGGCACGGCGGGCAGCCGCTCGGTGTACACCTCCACCCGCACCTCCGCCCCGAACAGCTCGGCGGCCCGCCGGTGGTGGGCCGGGTCGAGCTGCTCGGCCGCGGCGCGCAGCTCGGCGAGCACCCCGGGGCCGGCGGCGGGCAGATGACGGGCGACCACCTTCAGCGCGGCCTCCTGCAGCGCCCGGTCGGGGTGGCCGAAGGCGCCCGCGGCCGCCAGCACCGCCGGCCCGGCCCGGTCGGGGGCGGTGCGGGCGGCCCGGGCGAGCCAGGCCAGCTGGGCGCGGACGAGCTTCTTCTCCGGGCGGAACAGCACCGTGCGGGAGGCCTCGGCCGCCACCTCGGCGTCCAGCCGCCCGGCGGCGTCGAGGGCGGCCAGCACCTCCTGCGCGTGGCCGGCGGCGGTGGACACCCCGTCGAGCATGCCGAGCAGGGTGCGGACGTGCGCGGCGTACTCGTCCCCGGTGGGCGCCAGCGCCTTCAGCACCGCCAGGAAGGCCCGCTGCTCGGCCGGGCGGCCGCCGCGCAGCAGGCGCGCCAGGCAGCGGTCGACCAGGTCGGCGCGGTCGAGGACGCCGTCGGCGGCGAGCCGGGCGAGCACCGACGGCCAGCGCTCCGTGTCGTCCCGCGCGACCCACGGGCCCTCCAGTTCGGCGGCGGCGTCGTCGACCTCGAACAGCCGCGGGGCGAGCACCGGGGTGAACGGGTCGGCCGCCAGCCGGGCGTGCAGGTCGCGGCCGGGCGGCAGGGTGTCGAGGGCGTGGGCCCACCGCTCGGGCCGTGCGCGCTCGCGCATCCACTGGATGACGAAGGAGTCCCCCGTCGGCACCGGGCAGCCGGTGGTGTGCACGAGGTGTTCCAGCAGCGGGAAGTGCTCGGACCAGCCCCAGCCCGGGGCCCGCCGGACGGCGAGCCGGGCGACGACCTCCTCGCGCCAGGCGGCCGGCTGCGCGTCGACGACCGCGACGAGCAGCGGGTTGCGCCACCCGGCGCGGTCCTCGAAGGCCGGGCTGCCGAGCCACTCCGCGGCGGCGGACGGCGCGGTGTGGCAGCCCGCGCCGGCTATCAGCAGTGCCGTCCAGGCGTCGGCGGAGCCGCTCCAGGCGGCACGGAACTCCTTGCGGAGCTCGCGCAGCGCGGGGATCCCGGCGCGGCGCAGGTCCGGCGTGAAGCCCGCCAGGGTGAGGGCGACCCCCGCGGTGTCGCCGCGGCGGACGAGGTCGGTCAGGCTCACCGCGCACCCCCGGCCTGCCCGGCGCGGACCAGGCCGACCGCGAGCACGTGCTTGCACGGCCCGCGCCCGCCCCGGTACTTCGCCCACCACAGGCACGTGCAGCCGAGTTCGCCGCCCGTGCCCGTGCGCACGCGCTGCACGTGGTCGTCGACGGTCACGGTCGCGAGGCCGTCCTCCAGCCGTACGGCTCCCGCCGCCGCCAGGGCCCGGGCGGCCTGCAGGCGCGGGTTGTGCGCCTCGGCGCGGCCCGCGGCGTAGGGCAGGCTGCGGTGGAAGTACGCGGCCTCGGCGGGGTCGTAGCCGATCTGCCCGGCGGTGCCGAGGCGGGTGAGCGCGGCGCGCACCCGGCCGACGGGCAGGCCGGACTGCTCGGCGAGTTCGGCGGGGTCGATCCGGGGCTCCCAGGCGAGCAGCGTGGCGACGAGGTCGGCGTCCTCCGCCGAGCCCTCGGCGGCGAGCGCGGTGAGCACGCCGCCCTCTCCGGAGAAGCCGCGTGCGGTGTCCGGCGAGAGGGTCAGGGTGAGGCGCATGCCGGGCAGGACGACCTCCCAGGCGGACGCGGTCGGTGCGGTCGGCCGGGCCGGCCCGTACACCCGCAGGGCGAGGGCGTGCCGCAGCACCCGCTGCAGGGCGCCCAGCCGTTCGGGGCCGGGCAGGCAGACCGCGCCGGGTGCCGGGCGGCTGGTGGGGCGCAGCGTGCGGCCGGCGGGCACGACCCAGCCGACGGTGGAGGTGCGGCCGCCTCCGCGGGGCAGGGTGCGCAGGAAGCGGACGGCCTCGGCGGCGGGCAGCTCGGCGCGCAGGTCGAAGCCGGCGGCGAGCACCTGGGTCTCGGCGAAGCCCCTCAGCCAGCGGTCGGGCAGCGGCACCTTCTTCTCGGTCAGCGGGCCTTCGGACGTGGTGACCTCCAGCGCGTCGGGGCCGACGGCCAGGTGCAGCGGGTCGCCGGTGCCGACGCGGCTCAGGCCTTCGCGGAGCGGGTGGTTGACGTCGACGTTGGTGGTGCCGTGGCCGGTCTCGTCGCCGTCGAGGCCGTCGGCGAGGACGTCGAGGCGGGCGTGGACGCCGCAGCAGCCGGAGAACGACTCGAAGCGCAGCCGGTCGCCGCCGGCGGTGACCACCGGGTCGAGGGAGGCGCGCTGCCGGGGCTGGTGGTAACGGGCGCCGGCGACGTCGGCGACCGCGAGCAGGGCGGCCGCGGCGGCCTGCGGCGAGGTGAGGAACCCGGCGAAGAAGCGCGGGTGGGCGGTGGCCCCGAGCGGGCCGGTGCCGCCGGAGGTCTCCAGGGCGAGGCGGCGTCCGCCGGGGGTCTCGTGCACGGCGGAGGACCGCAGGTAGGCGTACGTCTGTACGGCTTGCGTCATGCCGTGGACGCTAGGGGCGGGCACTGACACCGGGAGAATTTCTGCAACGCGTTCCACCGTGGAATCCGCCCCGCGGGTAACCCGCGTCACATCCCCGCGGGCCGCGATCTGCCAGTATGGGCCCGTGACGGAAGCCATGGACCTGGAGGGATCGGGGGACGACCAGATCGCCCCGTTCGCCGACCTGCTGCGCATCGAGGAGCTGGACGAGAACCTGTTCCGCGGGAGCTGCCATGCCGGGGCGCCGATGCGCGCCTTCGGCGGGCAGGTCGCCGCGCAGGCGCTCACCGCGGCCGGGCGGACGATCGGCGCGGAGCGCGCCGTGCACTCGCTGCACGGCTACTTCCTGCGCCCCGGCGACCCGACCCGGCCGATCGTCTACCAGGTCGACCGGGTGCGCGACGGCCTCTCGTACGCGACCCGGCGGGTGACGGCCGTTCAGCGCGGCGAGGCGATCTTCACGCTGTCCGCGTCGTTCAAGCGGCCGGAGGCGTCCACCGAGCGCCAGCGGACGATGCCACCGGTGCCCGGGCCCGAGGAACTGCCGGACCCGTTCGTCGCCTGGCGCGAGGCCAACCCGGAGGACTTCGCGAAGTCCACCGGCTTCCGTGCGCTGGAGATGCGCTTCCTGCCCGCCGGGGCGCCCGGCATGCCGCCGGAACTGCCGGGCGTGCCGCAGCAGTTCGTCTGGCTGAGATCCGGCACACCGCTGCCGGTCGACGACCCGCTGCTGCAGGTGTGCGCGCTGACGTACCTCTCGGACCTGACGCTGGCCTCGACCACCGCGCTGCACCTGGAGCCGCACCGGTTCGGCCGCAGGGAGCCGCGCCGGACGATGCTGGCCTCCCTCGACCACGCGATGTGGTTCCACCGCCCGTTCCGGGCCGACGAGTGGCTGCTCTTCGCGCAGCGCAGCCCGTCCGCCTCGGACGGCCGCGGGCTGGCCCTCGGCGAGTTCTACGACCGGGCCGGGCACCTGGTGGCGTCCGCGGTGCAGGAGACGCTGCTGCGGGAGCGGCCCGCGACCCGTCCGTGACCGATCGCGTCGTACCCCCGCGGCACCCCGGCCCCTATCATGGTGAGGGTGACCAAGGTTGACCTGTCACCACGTCCGGTGGAGGCGATGTCGCCCCGTCAGCTCGAACGGCGCGGGAATCTGATCGCGGCCGCCCTCTCCCTGGTGACGGAGATCGGTGTCGAGCGGCTGCAGATGCGCCAGGTGTCCGAGCGCTCCGGGGTCGCCCTCGGGACGACCTACCGCTATTTCTCCTCCAAGGACCACCTGCTGGCCGCGGCCATCGCCGAGTGGCACCGCTCCCTGCTGACGGACCTGGTGGCCGAGACCGTCCGCCGGGCCGGCCCGTCGGCCAGCGAGCGGATGGTGCGCTTCGTCCGGCACGGCATGCGCGCCTACCAGCGGCAGCCCGAACTCGCCCGGCTGCGGGTCGCCGTGGCGGCCTCCACCGACCCGTTCGCCAGCGAGGCCCTGCAGTCCATGGCCCGGGCGGACGGCGTCGCCCTGCGCGCCGTGATGGTGGAGGTGCCGGCCCACGACGGCGACGTGGTGCGCCACATCGTCGGACACGCCTGGCAGGGCGAGCTGACCGCGTGGGTCACCGGCCGCACCACCCTCGACGACGCGCGGCGGCGCCTGGAGGACGTGGTGCGGCTCGTGCTCACCCCGTACGAGGCCGCCTGATCCGCCGGCAGGCCCGCCGCCACCGCACCTGACCTGCGGCGCGGCGGATCGACGCCCGGCACCCGCCCGGGCTTAACCCGCCCGTGGCCGGGCTTTCACACCGGCCCGGCACACTTTCCGGCATGACCGCACCGTCCGCGACCGCCGCACCGCAGCTCCGCTTCCCGCTCCCCCGCCGCCACCGCCGGTGGCTGGCCTGCGCGGCCGTCGCCGCGTCGGTGGCGCTCGGGAGCCTGGGCGTGGCGGCGACCGTCGAGACCGTCCGCCACCAGCAGCACGCCGCAACGGCGGCCGCCGCGGGGCGCTGAGCCGACCGGGTGGTGCGCGGCCGCCGGGCGTCCGATACTGCGGTCATCGGCACCATCCGGAGCAGAGGGGCGATCCCATGGCCACCGGCACTGTGAAGACGTTCTCCAGCGAGCACGGCTACGGCTCCATCACGCCCGACGACGGCGGACCGGAACTCACCGTCTACTACGACTCGATCGTCGGCGCCCCCGGCCACGTCCTCGCGGACGGCCAGCGGGTCGAGTACGACGCCACCGTCCAGGAGTTCCGCGAGGTCGCCGAACGGGTCCGCGCGGTGGAGTGAGGCCGCGCGGCGGGGCCGGCGGCGCTCAGGCGGAGCGCGGGTGCGGCAGCTGCTGCCTGTCCGGGCGGGAGTGCCGGCCCGTGCCGGGGGCGGGGTGGAGTTCGGCCTGCGGCGCGTAGCGGGCCGCCGGGGCGCGCAGCACCCAGCAGCGGCCCGCGGGGGCGATGAGCTGCATGCGGTGCAGCAGGTCGAGCGCGTCGCGGCGCAGCGCGGTGCGGTCGGCGAGGTAGTCGGCGTCCGGGGCGGCGGGCAGGCCGTACTCGTCGGTGATGTCGCCGAGGGCGCCGTCTATGAGCGCGTCCGGGACGAGGACGGCCGGCGGGGCCGCGTCCTCGGGCAGCGGGCGGAGTTCCTCGACGAGCCGCTCCGCGAGGAGCAGGGCGGTGTCGGCGAGCGGGCCGCCGCCGGGGGCGAGGTCGGTGAGTTCGTGCGCCGGGTCGAGCAGGGCGACGCCCTCGGCGCGGATCTCCGCCTCCAGCCCGAGGAAGTCGGCGAACAGCTCGGCCTCGGCGGGCAGCCGGCCCAGCAGCCAGGTGCGTTCCGCGGCGGCGAGCTCGTCGAGGAGCACGACCGGGTTCTCGGCGAGCAGCCGCCGTACGGCCACCTCGGGGCCGGTGCCGGCGGCGGCGGCGCGGCGGGCCCCGGGGGCGAGTGCCCGGGCCAGTTCGCGGTCGAGGGCGGCGGGGCCGGTGGCGACCTGCCAGTCCGCCAGGAGGGCCCGTACCTCGGGCCGTCCGAGGTCGGGGGTGCGGCCGTCGGCTATCGCGTCGAGGGCGAGCACGAGGGCGGCGTACCCGGCCGGACGGAAGCCGGGACGGGTGCGGCCCGGCAGCGGCGCCTTGTGCAGCCGGGCGTGCGACGGGTCGAGCGTGAGCGGGTAGCCGAGCAGGTCGGCGAAGCGCTCGGCGAGCCAGTCGGCGTGCCGGAGGATCAGCGGGAAGCCCGCGCCGTGCGGGCCGGCCGCGGTGACGAGCGGGTGGGCGAGCAGCAGCCGCGCGGCGGTGCGGCGCTCGCCGGCCGCGGTGCCCTGCCCGGCCCCGCGGGTGCGCTCCGGCCTGCGGTGGCGGCCCGGCCCGGCCGGTGCGGGCAGCCGGGCGGCGGGCGCCTCCTGGCGGGCCCGGCGCAGTCCGCGCGGGCGGCCCGCGGCGGGGGTGCGGTGCACGCTGGGGCCGTGCCACCAGCTGGTGGCGGCGGCGGGGGCGTGCTGTTCGGCGGGCCGGCCGCCGAGGTGGCGGGCCGGGTAGAGGCCGAAGACGGCGGTGAACAGCCCGTGGGCGGTGTGGTCGTCGGCGTCGGCGAAGCGCCGTGCGAGCAGCTCGGCCTGCGAGGACGCGTCGGTGCACGCGTGGGCCGTGAGCTGCCCCGCCCCGCCCAAGCGCTCGACCACCGTGCCACCGGTCGCCTCCCCGGCCCCGGTCGCGTACTCGTGCTGCTCCATCTCGCGCACCAGCCTAGACGGTGCACCGGCCCGGAGGGGACGCGTCCGGGCGGCCCGCGGGCCACCTCGCGTTACGCGCGGGTAACCGACCCCTTCCGCGGGGGACGCGCGTCGCCTATCGTCCTCGCATGCCGAACCTGCCCGACGTCGTGCGGTGGTCCATACCCGCCTTCGTGCTGCTCACCGTCCTGGAGATGGTGTCGTACCGCTTCCGTCCCGACGACGAGGAGGAGGGGTACGCGGCGAAGGACACCGCGACCAGCCTCACCATGGGTCTCGGCAGCCTGGTGTTCGACGCGCTGTGGAAGATCCCGATCCTGGCGGTCTACTCGGCGCTGTACGCGCTGACGCCGCTGCGGGTGCCGGTGCTGTGGTGGACGGTGCCGCTCATGCTCCTCGCCCAGGACTTCTGCTACTACTGGTCGCACCGCGGCCACCACGTGGTGCGGATCCTGTGGGCCAGCCACGTGGTGCACCACTCCAGCCGCCGCTACAACCTCTCCACGGCGCTGCGGCAGCCGTGGACCGGCGCCACCTCCTGGGTGTTCTACCTGCCGATGATCGCGCTCGGCGTGCACCCGGCGGCGCTGGCGTTCTGCTCCTCGGTCAACCTGGTCTACCAGTTCTGGATCCACACCGAGCGGATCGACCGGCTGCCCCGCCCGGTCGAATTCGTCCTCAACACGCCGTCGCACCACCGGGTGCACCACGCCTCGCAGGGCGGCTACCTGGACCGCAACTTCGGCGGCATCCTCATCGTCTTCGACCGGCTGTTCGGCTCGTTCACGCCGGAGACGGCCCGGCCGGTCTACGGTCTGACGAAGAACCTGCAGAGCCACAACCCGCTGCGGGTCGCCACCCACGAGTACGCCTCGATCGCCCGGGACGTCGCCCGGGCCGGCAGCTGGGGCGACCGGCTGCGCCACCTGACCAGGGGCCCGGGCTGGCAGCCCGCCCGTACCGAGAGCCCGGAGGGCACCCCCGCATGACCGCCACCGGACGGCTCCGGGCCGCCCGCGGCCTGCTCGCCGCCTTCGCGGCGGCCTCGGCGGCGCACGTGGGGGCGATCGCCGCCGGCGCCACCGTGCTGCAGCACGTCACCAAGCCGGCGCTGATGCCGCTGCTCGCCGCGTGGACCCTGGCCGCCGCGCCGCGGGCGCCGAGGCTGCTGGTGCCGGCACTGCTGGCGAGCACCGCCGGCGACGTGCTGCTGCAGGTGGGCGGGGACACCGCGTTCCTCGCGGGCATGGGCTCCTTCGCGGCGGCGCACGTCTGCTACGTGACGATGTTCGCGAAGCTCGGCGCGTTCGGCGACCGGCGGCGCAGCCTGCTGGTCGCCGCCGGCTACGCGACCGCCTGGGCGGTGCTGATCACGCAGCTGTGGCCGGGCCTCGGCGGACTGCAGGTGCCGGTCGCGGCGTACAGCCTGCTGCTGGCGTCGACGGCGGTGTCGTCGGCCGGCCTCGGGCTGTGGACGGGCGTCGGCGGCGGGCTGTTCCTGCTCTCCGACACCCTGATCGCGGCCCGGCTCGCCGACTGGACGCCGCTGCCGGGCCAGGACCTGTGGGTGATGGCGACGTACTGCGTGGCGCAGTACCTGCTGGCGCGGGGCGCGGTGCGGGCGGGCCGCCCGGCGGCGGACGCCGCGGCGGAGCCCGCCGGGACGCGGCTCGGCGCCCCGGCCTGACGGGCGGGGCGCCGAGCGGGGCACTGCATCAGGACTGCGGACTGCGGCGGCGCAGCAGCCAGAACCCGGCGACACCGGCAGCGACGAGGGCGCCGCCGGTGGCCAGCTCGCGCGGGCCGGCGCCGGTGACGGAGCCGCCGAGGCCGGTCTCCACGCTGCCGTGCGGCGCGGGGGCGGTCGAGCCGTACCGGCCGGGCTGCGGCTTCATGGCGACGGTGCCGGTGAACGGCTCGCCGCCGGGGCACTTGCCGTCGATGCCCCAGGACGCGGGCGTGGTGGTCTCCGTCTCGGAGACGGTGAGCTCGGTGGCCGAGAGCAGGGCGACGGTGCCGCTGTAGGTGCCGTCGGGGCCCGCCGTCAGGGTCAGGACGCCGCCGGTGAACGCCTTCGACGCGGCGGTGAGGGTCTTCGTCGTGGTGCTCGGGCAGACCACGTTCACCGTGACCTTCTCGCCGGGGGCGGCCTGTGCCGGGGTGACCTTGGCCGGTTCGGGCGCCTTGGCGGGCGCCGCCTGCGCGGCCGGGGCCGCGAGGACGAACAGGGCGGTCGTGCCGAGCGCGGCGGCGGCGGTACGCGGGATGCGCATGCCGGACCTCCAGGTTCTCGGGTGCGTCCGGGGGCGGGGTCGCCCCGTGGTCGGTCGGCTGCACCCAGTCATGCCCGACGCTAGGCAGCGGCCCCGCGCCCGGCCACCGCACCGCGCCCGTTCGGGGACCGTTCGGGCCCGGACGGTCACCCTCCGCAACGGGGAGGCGGCCGCCGGGCCGGTGCGGCCGGGGTCAGAGGCCGAGGTCGACGACGACCGGGGCGTGGTCGGAGGTGCCCTTGCCCTTGCGCGCCTCACGGTCGACGTAGCTGTCGGTGACGGCGTCGGCGAAGGCCTTGTTGCCGTACGTCAGGTCGATCCGCATGCCGCGGTTCTTCGGGAAGGCGAGCTGGCGGTAGTCCCAGTACGTGTAGGGGTGGTCGTACTTGAGCGGGCGGGGCACGACGTCCTGGAGGCCGGCGCCCTGCAGGGCGGTGAGGGCGGCGCGCTCGGGCCCGGTGACGTGGGTGAGCCCGTCGAAGGCGGCGATGTCGAAGACGTCCTCGTCGGCGGGGGCGATGTTGAAGTCGCCGAGCACGGCGAAGGGGCGCGGTCCGGCCGCGTCCTCCACGACGGTGCTGCGCAGCGTCTCCAGCCACTCCAGCTTGTAGCGGTAGTGCGCGTGGCCGACCTCGCGGCCGTTGGGCACGTACACCGACCAGACGCGGACGGGCCCGCAGGTCGCACCGATCGCGCGGGGCTCGACGTCGGGCAGCAGGGCGTCGTCGGCCTGGAAGCCGGGCTGCCCGGGCAGGCCGCGGACGACGTCGTCCAGGCCGATCCTCGACAGCACGGCGACGCCGTTCCAGCGGCCGTTGCCGTGCGCCGCGGTCTCGTAGCCGAGCGCCCGGACCTCCTCGTACGGGAAGTTGTCGGCCGCGCACTTGAGCTCCTGGAGGCAGAGCACGTCGGGGGCGGCGCTCTCCAGCCATTCGAGGAGTTTGGGGAGCCGGGCGGTGACGGAGTTGATGTTCCAGGTGGCGATGCGGACGGTCACGGCGGGCGGCCTTCCCGGGTGGTGCGGACACGGCGTACGGACGGTACGGACGGGGTGGGCACCCGGTGGGCGCCCACCCCGAACATACCGCCCGGCACCGACAGTGCCGGTCCGTCAGCCGGCGGGCCGCACCACGGCCGCGGAGCCGCCGCCGCGGCGGACCGGCTCGGCCGCGGCCCGCCAGCGCCCGTCCGGCAGGCGCTCCACGCCGGTGGCGGCGCCGATCTCGGCCGAGGGCGCGAGCACCTGCCCGAGCGCCTCCAGTCCGGCCCGCTCGGGCAGTGCGAGGAAGCCGGCCTCGGCCGCGGTCGTGGCGGCGTTGCGCTGGCTGGCGCGGGGCGCGGCGATGGCCTGTTCCAGCGTCAGGCCGCGGTCGATCCGGCCGAGCAGCACCTGGAGCACGGTGGTGATGATCGTGGCGCCGCCGGGCGAGCCCGCGGCGAAGAGCGGCCGGCCGTCGCGCAGCACGATGGTCGGCGACAGCGAGGAGCGCGGCCGCTTGCCGGGCCCGGGCAGGTTGGGGTCGGGCACGCCCGGCACGACCGGGGTGAAGGAGAAGTCGGTGAGCTCGTTGTTGAGCAGGAAGCCGCGGCCCGGCACGGTCATGCCGCTGCCGCCGGTCTGCTCGATGGTCAGGGTGTAGGAGACGACGCTGCCCCAGCGGTCGGCGACGGTCAGGTGGGTGGTGCTGGGCCCCTCGTACGTCTCGGTGACGGCCGGGCCGCTGCTGCCGCAGGCCTGGGGGTGGCGCGGGTCGCCGGGGGCGAGCGGGCTGGTCAGGGCCCGGGCCGGGTCGAGCAGGCAGGCGCGGGCGGCGGCGTGGGCGGGCGAGAGGAGTTCCCGGGTGGGCACGTCGACCGCGGCCGGGTCGCCCACCCAGCGGTTGCGGTCGGCGAAGGCGATCCGGGAGGCCTCCAGGAAGCGGTGGTAGTACTGCGTCGCGTCCAGCCCGGCGAGGTCGGAGTGGGAGAGGATGCCGAGCGCCTCGCCGACGGTGGTGCCGCCGCTGGAGGACGGCGCGATGCTGTAGACGTCGTCGCCGCGGTAGGAGACGTGGGTGGGCTGCCGCTGGATCGCGCGGTAGGCGGCGAGGTCGGCGGCGTCGACGCGGCCGGGGCGGGCGGTGCGCCCGGAGGCGGGGTCGACGGGCGGGTGCTGCAGGGTGCTGACGATGTCGGCGCCGATCGGGCCGCGGTAGAGGGCGGCGGCGCCGTGCCGGCCGAGCTCGCGGTAGGTCGCGGCGAGGTCGGGGTTGCGCAGCCGGGAGCCGACGGCCGGGGGCTGCCCGCCGGGCAGGAAGAGCCGCCGGGTCTCGGGGAAGTCCTGGAAGCGCGCCTGGTTGGCGGCGGTCTGGTCGCGGAAGGTCTGGTCGACCTCGAAGCCCCGGTCGGCGATCCGCTCGGCGGGGCGCAGCACCTCGCCCAGCGACCGGGTGCCCCACAGCTGGAGGGCCTTCTCCCAGGTGGCGGCGGTGCCGGGCACGCCGACGGAGAGGCCGCCGGTGACGGCGTCGGCGAAGGGCAGCGGCTTGCCGTCGGCATCCAGGAAGAGCGTGCTGTCGGCGGTGCGGGAGGCGGTCTCCCGGCCGTCGAGGGTGGAGACGCGGCCGGTGCGGGCGTCGTGGACGACGAAGTAGCCGCCGCCGCCGATGCCGGAGGAGTACGGCTCGGTGACGCCGAGGGCGGCGGCGGTGGCGACCGCGGCGTCGACGGCGTTGCCGCCGCGGCGCAGCACCTCGATGCCGGCGGCGGTGGCGTCGGCGTCGACGCTGGCGACGGCGCCGCCCCAGCCGACGGCCTCCGGGGTCTTCGGGGGTGCGGCGGCGGCCTGGGCCGGTGCGACCGTGCCGCAGATCAGGCCGGTGGCGAGGGCGATCGGCGGGACGATTCGGGCCAGAGCTCTCATGCGGAAGCCTCCTGAGGCAGCGTCAGTTCTCCGTTCTGCCACAGGTGCGGTGTTCAGGACAACAGCGCCTCCGGCCACTACCCGCCGGTAGCAGCGGCCACCCGGTCGCCCGCGCGCCGTACGCCTTCCCCCGCCGCACGCCCGGCACCCGCTTCACGGCGGACGTCCGGATGCAGGCCACCGCCCGCGACGGGCCCGGGTCAGGACCCGGCCCGCTCCACCCGGCGGCGCTTGATCGTGCGGAACCGCCGGGCGACCTGGCGGGCCAGGTCGGCGGCGCCGACCAGGCCCGCCTCGTTGCCGAGCGCGGCGTGCACGATGCCCGCCTCCGGGCGGAAGCCGCGGCCGGTGAGGGTGCGCCGGAAGGCCTCCCGGGCCGGGACGATCAGCAGGTCGCCGGCCTCGGACACGCCGCCGCCCACGACGAACCGGCCCGGGTCGAGGGCGGCGGCGAGGTTCGCGATGCCGACGCCCAGCCAGGTGCCCATCTCGTAGAGCAGTTCGACGGCGGTCGCGTCGCCCTCGCGGGCGGCCTCGGTGACGAGCGGGCCGGTGATGCCCTCCGGGGTGCCGCCGGCCCGCGCCAGCAGCTGCTGGACGACCGGCGACTCCTCCGCGACGAGCCCCCGCGCCTCCCGGACGAGCGCGTTGCCGGAGGAGTACTGCTCCCAGCAGCCGCGGTTGCCGCACGGGCAGCGGTGCCCGCCCGGCACCACCTGCATGTGGCCGAACTCGCCCGCCAGGCCGTACTTCCCGCGGTCGACGTGGCCGTCGCGCACGACGGCGCCGCCGATGCCGGTGCCCAGCGTGATCATCACCATGTGGTCCTCGCCGCGGCCCGCGCCGAACCGCCACTCCGCCCAGGCCGCCGCGTTGGCGTCGTTCTCCACGACGACGGGGAAGCGCAGCCGCTCGCTGAGCGCCTCCTGCAGCGGCTCGTCGCGCCAGTTGAGGTGGGGGGCGAAGAGCACCCGGGAGCGGTCGGCGTCCACCCAGCCCGCCGCGCCGACCCCGACCGCGTGCACGTCGTGCCGGTCGGCGAGCCGCAGCACGAGGTCGACGATGACGTCCTCGACGACCTTGGGGCTCTTGCTGCGGTGCGGGGTCTCGGTGCGGACGCGGTCCAGCACCCGGCCCTCGCCGTCGACGACGCCCGCCACCACCTTGGTGCCGCCGATGTCGACGCCGATCGTGGGCAGCCGCAGCACGGCGGCCGGCAGGGAGCGCCGGCGGCGGTCGGCGCTGCGCGGCCCGAGGCCGAGCAGGGTGGGCAGGACGGCCGGCCGCTGGGTGCTGTGGGGGCTGGTCACGGCGGTGGGGGCTCCTTCGGGTCGGGTCCGGCGGGGGCGGGGGCGCCGGCCGTTCGGCGGCCGCCGGGGCGGCTCCCCGCCATCCTGCCCCCTCGGTGCCCGCGGACGCCGCTCTCCCCCGGTGGCGGCCGGGCCGGGCCCCGGCCTTCCTCATCCGGATGACCGTACGGACTGCCCCGTTCGAGGGATTCACTCGCCCGGACCGCCGACCGGGCTGGGCCGCGCGGGGGATTCTCATGGAAACGTGATGTTCCTCTCAGGTTCCGCTCAGGATCGACGGAACCGACCCGCGGTTTCCACCTGTCGATCTCATCGGAACACGTACCGGGCCGGGCCCGGGCGGCCTGCGACCCCGGATACGAGAACCTGAATGCAACTGACCGGAACACCCTTCCTCATCATCACGATCGTGCTCGTGCCGGTCTCCGTCGCGGCCGCCCTGCTGCTGTGGGGCCGGGTGCGCGGGCCGCGCCCGGTGCGGCTGCTGGGCAGGCTCGCCATGCTCGTGCTCTGCCAGGCGACGGCCGTGACGCTGGTCTTCGTCCTGGTCAACAACGCCAACCTGATCTACGGCACCTGGGGCGACCTGATCGGCACCGGCGGACACGTGCGCGCCGTGCCCGCCGTCCCCGCGGGCGGCCCGGGGCACGACGCGGCCGAGCCGAAGGTGCTGCAGCAGTTCCGCAAGGTCGACGACCCGATGGTGCCCGGCGACGTCCGGCGCACCGACCTCAAGGGCCGCGTCTCCGGCGTCGACGGCGAGGTGCTCGTCTGGACGCCCCCGCAGTACGACGACCCGGCCTACCGCGACCGCAGCTTCCCCGTGGTCGAGCTCGTGCCCGGCTTCCCCGGCTCCTCCAGCACCTGGTACGGCACGCTCAAGGTCACCCGGCAGCTGGAGCCGCTGATGCGGGAGGGCAAGGTCGCGCCGTTCATCCTGGTGTCGCCGCGCACCCTGCTGCTCGGCCGGTCGACCGACACCGGCTGCGCCGACGTGCCCGGCAGGGTCAACGCCGACACCTGGCTCTCCCGGGACGTCCCGCAGATGGTGCTCGACAACTTCCGCGCCGACCCCTCCCCCGCGCGCTGGGCGGTGGCCGGCTACTCCGCGGGCGGCCACTGCGCCGCCCTGCTCGCCGTGGCGCACCCCGACCGCTACCGCGCCGGCATCAGCCTCTCCGGCTACAACGACCCCGCCGCCGAACCCGACTCGCTGACCGCCAAGGACCCGCACCTGCGCGAGACCGCCGACCCGCTGCACGTCCTGCGGAACGCGGCGGAGCCCCCGCGCACCGCGCTCTTCGTCAGCGGCAACAGGGGCGACGGCTACGAGAGCGGCATGGCCCTCCGTCAGGCGGCGAAGCCGCCCACCACGGTGACCGTCGTGGAGACCTCCGGCCCGCACGCCGTCGACGTGTGGAAGCCCCTGCTGCCGCAGGCCTTCATCTGGCTCACCGGCATCATCCCCGCGGAGCGCTGAGCCCCGGCGCACCGGCGGGCCGCCGCCCCCCCCCCGGGGGGGGGGGGGGC